>JAYZXK010000018.1:0-7875 GCA_036141415.1 Pseudomonadota bacterium | reverse complement strand
AGCGAGAAGCTGATAGATTATTATTATGGTATCGATAGTGCAGATACGGCCAATAGCAATCTGTGGTACGCCGCCGACCATGCCCTGCAAACCAGTGTCGGGCTATTAATCAATAAACCTTTGAACGAGCACTGGCGCTGGGTGGGCCGGGTGCAGTTATCCACCCTGGGGAGCGGTATGACAGATAGCCCGCTGGTGTCTAAAGACTACGTTGCCAGCGGTTTCATTGGCTTCGGCTATCAGTTTTAAGGGGCGTCGGTGCGCTTATTCTGCTTACTTCTGCTGCTCTCAGGTGCATTGTTAATGCCGGCAGAAGCCGAGGACGACGCCTTTTCAGCCACGCCCAGTGAGTGTATCGCTGCAGAACAAGGCGATGAGTGTGTGATGTCAGTCTCCCTCAATTACCCACCACTTCTCAACGATAAATATTGCCTTACGCTTAACGGCGAGCCGCTGGGATGCTGGCCGCACACTGCTATGCCAGGTGCTATGAAGGTCACTTTGAAAGAGGAGTCAGAACTTAGCCTGATGAGAAAACAGAATACGCATCATGGTTCGGTGATACTGACACTTCGTTATCGCAGTGCTGCAAAGCTCAGGCGCCGCGTTAGGAATCCCTGGAGTTTATTCTGATGAAGTCGCTTATCCTGGTTGAAGACGATGAAAGACTGGCTGAACTGGTAAGTCAGTACCTGAGGGCTAACGGTTTTAGTGTGCTCCGGTTTGCCGACGGCGAAGGGCTTATCGAGCGGGTGAAAGTCACACCGCCGGATGCCATTATTCTGGATGTCATGCTGCCCGGCGATGATGGCTTTACCCTGTGCAATCGCTTACGCCAGTTTTATAGCGGGCCCTTACTGTTTATGACAGCAAAAAGTGAGAGCTTTGATCAGGTGCTGGGGCTGGAGATAGGCGCGGATGACTATGTGGTTAAGCCGGTGGAGCCGCGGGTGCTACTGGCCAGGGTCAATGCCCTGATGCGTCGTGCCACCTCAGTTGAAGCACCGGTGCATAGCGGCTCGGTGGTGACCTTTGGCAAGCTGAGTATCGATAAGCTGTCGCGTCGGGTGAGCCTGGGCGGCGAGGACATTACCTTAACCAGCCACGAGTTTGACCTGCTATGTTTACTGGCTGATAACGCCTCACAATTGGTTGAGCGCACTACCCTGTATAAGGAGCTGATTGGCCGTGAGTACGATGGGCTCGACCGTTCGGCCGACGTCAGGGTGTCGCGCTTGCGTAAAAAGCTTAAAGACAATCCGCAAAATCCTTACCGCATCAAAACTATCTGGGGTAAGGGTTTCTTTTTTGTGGCGGATGCGTGGAGTGATGAATGACCCGCCTGTTCGTGAGCTTTTACCTGTTTATGGCGGTGTCTCTGGTGCTGATCAGCAGTACGCTCGAGCTGATTTGGCCGGGTGAGGATTACCGCGAGTCGGCCGACATGGTGCTGGCACAAGCCTTGTTGCCGCTGGCGCTGGAGGATCAAAGCCAACTGCTGGCAAAACTCGGCCAGGCGGGTATCGATTACGAACTGAAAGACAGTGCGGCGATTAACTGGTCTGCCGCCGAGAAAGCCGACCTGGCAGCCGGGCAGCCTGTCACCCTGTACACCGACACCGCAAGATTTGTTTATTTGCCCGTCAGCGAAAGCCGCCTGATTGTACTTTCGCTGCCGTTTACGGAAGTGTCCAGGCCCTACTTATTGATTTACCTTTCTGCATTCCTGCTGCTATTGGGTGTAATGCTGGCAGTCTGGCTGTGGCCTCTATGGCGGGACCTGGCTTATCTCACCCGTAAGGTAAATCACCTGGGGCAGGACAGTGAAAATGTCGCTATCGCGCTTAAAAAGCGCTCTGTGATCCAGCCCATCTCTAACAAACTCAATATGCTTAGCGAGCGGGTGCACGGTTTGCTACGCGACCAACGTGAACTGACCGGCGCGGTGGCCCATGAGTTCAGAACGCCCATTGCCAGATTAAAGTTTGCCCTGGAAATGAAGCCGGAGCCAGATAGTCAGGCCTGGCGTGGCATTCAGGCCGATTTGGATGAGCTTGAGGGGCTGGTGCAGGAGATGCTCGATTACACCCAGTACGATGCCATGACGCCGGAGCTTAACATAGCCGATATTCCGCTAAATACGCTATGCAGTGAAGTGGTGGCGAGATTAGCGCCTACCACCAATAAAACTCTGCTGGTCAGCGGTGATGAACTGACCGTACGGGGCGATGGTCACTTTATCGAACGAGCCGTGATTAACCTGCTCAACAATGCCATTCGACACGCGAAGTCACAGGTGATAGTTGAGGTTTATCAAACCGACACGGCGGTTAATATTGCCGTTAATGATGACGGCAGTGGCGTTGAACCCGCGCTGGCATCACGGATATTCGACCCCTTTTTCCGGCCCGATAACAGTCGGGTACGCTACGCTGGTGGCGCGGGCCTGGGGCTGGCGATTGTGCAACGAATTCAGCTCTGGCACCAGGGCTCGGCGTCGGTAACGTCCAGTCGCTCTCTGGGCGGGGCCTGTTTTATTCTTTCTTATCCGCTTTAGCAACTGGTTGTTTAATCAGCCGACACCGTGATCTGTTTCAACTTCCCTTAAGGTTTGCTTAAGCTTTAACTGCTATACTGGCGAAACGTTAACCATCCCGTTATCAATCACATGCGTATTCTTTTAGTTGAGGATGATGAACCACTTTCGGCAGCCCTGAGCAACTCGTTGCGGGGGGCAAACTATGTTGTGGACTGTGTTTACCGTGGTAAGGAAGCGCTGGCTATGCTGGCTGCGGAGCAAACTGACATTGTGATCCTCGACCTTGGGCTACCGGATATGGACGGTCTTGAGGTGCTGCGACAAATCCGCCAAAAGGTAAAAGACATGCCGGTGATTATCCTGACCGCCCGGGATAAGGTGACCGATAAAATACTTGGCCTTGACGCCGGCGCCGATGATTACCTGCCCAAACCCTTTGATATGGACGAGTTGTTTGCCCGGCTGCGAGTGCTCGAACGTCGCCTGGGCACGGCCAGCACGGCCATGGTAAAAATTGGTGTGGTGGCCTTAAATACGCAAACGCTGGAGCTTACGGTAGGCGGTGAAGCGGTTTCCCTGCCCCGCCGCGAGCTGATGCTGTTAAAGGTACTGATGGAAAACGGCGGCCGTATTCAGCCCAAACAAAAGCTGGAATCAAGGCTATACGAATGGGGCGATGAGGTGTCGAGCAATACTATCGAAGTGCACATTCATCATTTGCGTAAAAAGCTGCCGGAGAACTTTATCAAAACTATCCGTGGTGTTGGCTACAGTATTCCGGTGAACGGAGCCTGACGATTGCATTCAATACGGCGCACTATCACGCTGGTGCTTATCAGCTCTCTGATCCTGGTGATTTTCAGTGCTGCGATCCATGGTTATCGCGCGGCGCTGTCGATGTCGTCACGGTTTATGGATCAGGAGTTAACTACGCTGCTGTACTCGGTCGCACTGAGCAATGGCCAGCAGGTGGAGGGCTTAGGCAGCAGTGAACTGGTGTATCAGATATGGCGAGACGACAAGCTGATCACCGACTCGCCCAATCAACCGGATAAACCCCTCACTCTGGGTGCCGATGGCTTCTCTGAACAAAATTTTGATGGCCGGCGCTGGCGTGTATATAAACAAACCCTGACCGACGGCACCACAGTGATAGTTGGCCAGCCACTGCAGAGCCGGGTAGGACTCACCGATGCGTTAACGGTATCGGTGATTATGCCGTTTATTTATGCCGTGCCGATCCTCGCACTGATCGTCTTTATGTCGGTAAGTCTGGGCTTGAAACCCCTTAAGATACTGTCATCCAAGCTGTCTAACCGTCAGGGCAAGGATTTGTCGCCGGTGTCTTTACCCCAGGTGCCTACTGAAATGCAGCCGGTGATGGACACTCTGAATACCATGTTCCTGCGTCTCAATGAAGCCTTTGAGCGCGAGCAGCAGTTTGCCTCCAATGCCGCCCATGAGCTGCGCACGCCGCTGAGCGTGATGAAAATTAATCTGCATAACCTGGCTAAAGAGCGTCAGGATGAAGCGGGTAAACTGCAAGCCATACAGCAGGATACGGATCGAATGATCCACGTGGTCAATCAGATTTTGCTGCTGAGTCGCACCAGCCCGGAAATGTTTCACACCCAGCTTAGTCAGGTGGATGCCTTTGTGGTGGCGCAAAATGTGATTGCCGACCTGTACAGCAAAATAGCAAGTAAACAGCAGGAAATCAGTCTTGAGGGCGATAGTGCCGTGCTGATGAGTACGGAGTTTACTCTTTATACTCTGCTGCAAAACCTGATCGCCAACGCCAGTGCTTATTCGCCGCAGGGCGCAGCTATTCAGGTATCGGTGCTGGTTAAGGACCAGCAGGTTTGCCTGATGGTAGAAGACTCAGGGCCAGGTATTGCACCACACGAGCGTTCGCAGGTACTTAAACGCTTTTACCGCGATCAGAAAGATGAAAAATACAAATCTACCGGCAGCGGCCTGGGCCTGGCGATTGTTGGCCAGATTGTCACGTTGCATCATGGCAGTATTGCACTGGGTGACGCTTCACTGGGCGGCTTAAGCGTGACAGTGAGTTTACCTCTTGAGGTAACGGAGTCATGAGGTTGATAAAGCGAGCCGCAGTGTTGGTACTGTTAACCATAGCGCCTTTGCGCGCTTTGGCAGCGCTGCCGGAAGTGGTTATCGAAATTCGTGACCATCTGTTTATACCCCAAACTGTGCGGATCCCGGAAGGCCGAAAAGTGCGCCTGGTGTTTATTAATCACGACTCGTCACCAGAGGAAATTGACAGCTTCGACCTGAACCGGGAAAAAGTCATTTTTGGCAACAGCAAAGGCACCATTTTTGTGGGGCCGCTACCCAGTGGCAGCTATAAATTCTTTGGTGAGCTGCACCCTAACTCGGCTGTAGGTTACGTTATCGTGACCGACGAGGAGGCAACGGATGCTGATTAATACCGTGATCCTGTTTATCCGTGACACTCTGCCGGTATTCTTGTTGTTCAGCTTTTTACTGGCCCAGCAGGACGGCAGTGTTCGCCATTTACTGGGCGGCACGGTGGCGGGCTTTCTGTTTGCCGTGGGGCTTTATTTCAACCTGTCGGTGGTCTCTGAGTGGTTTGAGGGCGGCGGCCTGGAGCTGATTAAAACGCTGGTGCTGATGGTGATGCTATTGGGGCTCGGCGAATTTATCCGCCGCCAGTATCAGGGCGAGGCTGATGCCAGCCAGCGCTTAAGTGCCTTGCTGATGGTGGGGATCACGTTTATTAACGTGATTCACTTTATTATTTATCTGCTTGCCTACTGGACTGCCCCGGATGCCGGAACGTCGCTTATTCTGGGCAACGTTATTGGTCTGGGCATTAGTCTCAGCGTAGGCGTATTGCTTTATGTGGCGGTGGCCGCCATTCGTATTCAATTAATTAAGCTGGCAGTCCTGACGGTGTTTTTTGCCGGTCAGATAGCTGGTATCGCCATGTTACTAGAGCAAATTAATTTACTGCCAAATCAAAACCGCTTATGGGATACGTCTGGCTGGGTGGCAGACGACAGCGAGTACGGCCACTTCTTAAATGTATTAATTGGCTACGAAGCCACGCCTACCGGTGCTTACATGTTGATTTATCTGGCTGCAGTGCTGTTTCCTGTGATGTATTGTTACCTGCATTTGTTACTGGTTGGCAAGCGTCAGCTAACCGGGGAGTTGAAATGAGATTATATCTGGCTATCGTCCTCTTATTGCTCTTGCCTGGCAAAGTACTGGCCGACAATTTTACCGTGGATCGGGTGTATAACCCTTACGTTTTACCCTTTGAACGGGAAGTGGAATGGCGCCTGACCTCCAGGCAAAGTGAGGAAGACGGCAATATCCTCATGCAGCGAATTTCTTTTGGTCATGCGTTATCGGAGTACACCATCCTGGAAGCCTATATTGTTGGCTCCCGCGATGAGTCGGGCGATTTTGGCGTGGCCGGTTACGAACTGGAACTACGCTCAATGCTTACTGAGCAGGGACAGTACTGGGCCGACTGGGGGCTGCTATTTGAACTGGAAAAGCAAAATGCCAGTAACGACTGGGAGTTCAAAGGCGGCGTGCTTACCGAAAAGGAACTGGGCCGCTTCAGTTTAACCACTAACGTAATGTTGGTGTACGAATGGGGCGATACCGTTCCTTCAGAATTTGAAAGCGAGTTTAAAATGAAATTTCGCTACCGCTGGATCCCGGAAATTCAGCCTGCGGTAGAATTTTACGCGGCCGAGGATTTTATTGGCGTGGGCCCGGCCTTTATGGGTATCAAACGCTTTGATAAACAAAAGCAGCTTAAATGGGAGCTGGCTTTTATTGCCGGACTCAACGGTGACAGTAAAGACCATACACTGCGTATGGCCATGGAGTATGAGTTTTAATCTACCTCAACGTCTTTGAGGTACTTGGCCGGTATACCGCCCACAATGGTGTTTGGCTGAACGTCTTTGGTGACGACAGCACCTGCAGCAATAATGGCGCCATCACCAATGGTGACGCCCGCCAGAATGGTTGCGTTGGCGCCAATCCAGACATTTTCCCCTACCGTAATTTTACCCGGTAACAGATTTCCGCGAGCCTGCGGATCCTGCTCATGATTGAGTGATGCGAACACCACGTTATGACCCACCAACGTGCCTGAGCCAATGGAGATACCGCCCTGATCCTGAAACTTACAGCCGGAGTTAATAAAGATATTCTCGGCAAAGTGCAGGTTCTTGCCACAGTCGGTAAATACCGGCGGAAACACGGTTACGGTGGGGCTTACTTCCTGGCCGGTCAGTTCGCAGAGCAAAGCGGTCATTTGTTCAGGCGTGTTGTACTGATTATTGATTCTGGCGGTAACCTTAAACGCATCCTGACTCAGTTTGTGCATGTACATATGCACATCGGAGCTGGCCAGAACTTTCTCGCCGCTGTTAAGGGTGGCTAAAAACGTGGTTAAATTCATGTCTGTCCAATTCGTTAAGCGTAACAATCTGGCGCTATAAATACCTAAATAAACATCAATATGCAATGTGTCGCAGCGCCTCGCCTGCAACAGGTAATGCCGGGTTAGCGTGTAACAAGCCCTTGAGTTATACTGCGGCGTTGTTTTAATGCGGCATCAGCTGTTTTGGTAGAGCAGGCACACAGGTTGAGCACAATGCGGTTAATTTCATATTGCATACTCTTACTTCTAAGCAGTGTATTCTCTGCCGGTCGTGCAGTGGCTTTACCGCCCGCGCAAGAGATTATCTTTGCGATTAATTCGCCCGGCTCACCGCCCTATCTGTATTTTGATACGCAGAGCCAGTCCTATCGGGGCGTGGTGGTAGATTTTTTTGCCAGCTTCGCCGAGGAAGCAAACCTGAATGTCACCTACCTCGACTCCAGCCGCGCCCGTAACGAGCTGCTGTTACGCCAGGGCAAAGCCGACATGTTCCTCTCTGCTGCGAAGTGGCTCGACGACCCCAGTGGCTTTATATTCAGTAAACCCCTTATCCAGCACGACAGTTACCTGTATGCCACCACCGCCTTTGACGGTCCATTTGTCCCTGCCGAGAGTAATGGTGAGGCGGTATGTACCCGTTTTGGTTTTAAATATCCGGTGTTACAGACGGCTTTCGAAGATAAGGAGCATCCGCTATTACGGGTAGATTCAGCCAGTCAGACGCTGATGGCGCTTATGCTCACTAAAGGCCGCTGTGACTATGCCATTATGAGTGAGCAAAACGCGTTGTCGGTGCTTAATAAACGGCAGTTTTGCTACAGCGAGTTTTACCAGTCCCCAAATGTCATCAGCAGCGTCGATCTGGTACTGGTGAGCAGAC
>JAYZXK010000017.1:0-5276 GCA_036141415.1 Pseudomonadota bacterium | reverse complement strand
ACTTCCATTCGCGTGTCTTCACGATATGAAAAAATGGCTTTAACTTTCATGTTCGGATCTTCAGGAAAATTGTCATCCCCGGCCTTTTCATCATTGCCGGTGGCGAAAAAGGCGGAAAAGGAGGCATCTAATCCACTGGCTATTTTCCACAGGGTTGAAATAGTCGGACTCGATTCCTGCCGCTCAATCTGGCCAAGCATAGCCTTGGACACCCCGGTTAATTTTGCTACCGAATCCAGACTCAGGCCCTGGGCTTTACGCAGTGCTTTTAAGTGCTGCGCGATATGTTGTTTGAATGCGTGCTCTGCCATAACGAAATAATTGTTTGTGCGCTATAGCGCACAGTGGTATGGTGGGTTATCGCTGTGCAGTATAACGCACAACTGGCGCCAGGTCTGATATTTGTGCCAAAAAGCTGAAGATCCATTTCAGTCAGCGCATTTAGATTCGACTAATTTTTTTTGGATAGCAGGTTTATGAAGTCATTAATCAGTAACTTTGAGCGTTACCCACTGACATTCGGGGTAACACCAATTGAGTATTTGCCACGCCTGAGTGAGGCGCTTGGCGGTAAGGTTGATATTTATGCCAAACGTGAGGATTGTAATTCCGGTTTGGCGCTGGGCGGCAACAAGCTCAGAAAGCTCGAGTACATCGTACCGGATGCACTGGCCAGTGGTGCAGATACACTGGTGTCAATTGGTGGGGTGCAGTCTAATCATACCCGCATGGTGGCAGCCACGGCGGCCAAAATTGGTATGAAGTGTGTGGTGGTACAGGAAAAGTGGGTGCCACACTATGATGCGGTTTACGACCGGGTTGGTAATATCCAGCTAACCCGCCTGATGGGGGCTGACAGCCGGCTGGTGGATGATGGCTTCGATATTGGCATTCGGGACAGCTGGCAGAAAGCTATTCAGTCGGTCGAAGATGCAGGCGGCAAGCCTTATGCAATCCCGGCAGGTGCTTCGGTGCATAAATACGGCGCGCTGGGTTACATTGGTTTTGCCGAAGAGGTGATTGCTCAGGAAAAAGAACTGGGGTTTAAGTTCGACTATATCGTGGTGTGCGTTGTCACCGGCTCTACCCAGGGCGGTATGATTGTCGGTTTCGCCAATCATGACCGTGCCGATACCGTGATTGGTATTGATGCATCGGGTACTGTTGAACAAACCCGTGAGCAGGTCACCAGTATTGTTAATAACACGGCAGAGTTGGTAGGTTTAGGCCGCGAGGTACGGGAAGATGAAATCGTCATCAATCCGGATTATGCCTATCCGGCCTACGGTGTGCCTTCTGAGGAAACCAACGAAGCCATTCGACTGGCAGCGAAGACTGAAGCAATGATTACCGACCCGGTGTACGAAGGAAAGTCGATGCAGGGCCTTATCGATCTGACCAAAAAAGGCTTCTTCCCGGCAGGCTCGAAAGTACTCTATGCCCACCTTGGCGGAGCGCCGGCACTCAACGGCTACAGCTATCACTATAAAGACGGTTAAGGCGTAATGCCTTTTGGCTGAATGGAGTGTTGTTGTAGAAGTTTCGCCTCTATTCAAAAAACTGTCACTAATCTGTATGTCTGGCAACCGAATTTCTGGCCACAAAAGTGGGCAGATATTTATAGGTAACCTGTGTATCAGGCTGCTTACCCTGGGCATAGTCCAGTGCCAGACTGGCCGCCTGGGATGCCATCCATTCAATAGGATAGTTCATGGTGGTTAACTTGGGGCGACAAAATTGTGCCTGCAGCACATCATCGAAGCCCATTACAGAAACGTCTTTCGGCACCTCAAGGTTGTGGTCATACAATGTATTAATGGCGCCGGCAGCCATGGCGTCGTTGTAGGCCAGAATTGCGGTACAGCGCGCGCCGGAAGCGAGCAACTGGCGCATGGCTATTTCACCACCTTCCTGGTTGGGGGCGGCATGAACAATCTGCGAATCGGATAAGTCAATTCCCCACTCAGCGAGGGAGTCTCTTATTCCCTGTTCGCGTTGAACGCGGTCCTCAATAGCAAAATCACTGCTGATAACCGCAATCTTGCGATGACCAAGTTTGAGCACATATTCTGCCATCATGCGACCGCCGGCAACATTATCCAGCCAGACACAGCGATGTTTGATAGCCTCAATATAGCGGTTGATCAGCACAAAGCCGGGGGCCTGTCGGGCCAGTTGAATCAGCGTGTCGTCATCAAGAAACTTGGCATGAACCACCATGGCTTTTACCCGGTGATTCAACAGCGTTTCGATTGCTTTTAACTCGGTTTCAGCCTGTACAGAGCCTGAACTCATCAACAGTTGGGTGTTGGCTTTACGGGCCACTTTTTCGATGGCATCGGCATAGGTCGCAAAAAACGGATCCATTAACTCTGCCAGCACCAGTCCCAGGGATGTACTTTTTTGAGTAACCAGTGCCCGCGCGTTGATGTTGGGTCGATAACCCATTTTCTCCATCACCGCTTTAACGTGCTCGCGAGTTTTCGGGCCAACCTTTGGGCCATTATTGATCACTCGTGAAACGGTGGCAGGGGAAACGTTTGCCGCTTCGGCAATATCCTTAATGGTTATCATTTATCTTCCGTTACTGAAGGGTTGTACGGCATTTTTACTTATTATCGCCTATGGTGAGGGTACTATTAAAAGGCTGCAAGGGAAACACGTTTCCCCGCTGTTAGACCCTAATATCGGTCTGGTCAGTCAGGAGAGGCCGGTGTATCTGATGGTGAGTCTTATTGCCAACGGCCTGTATATGTTGCTTAACAGTAACCGTCGGGTACCCGCTAATGATACCCCGGTTGCCAATCTTTGAGTACGAGGTCAGGAAATGACAATACGTTTCCAGGCCAGTAGGGAGCCATCGGCATTCTGCGCAAGATTGAAAAGCTCATCATCATCGCCATCGAAAACCGTATCGCGGCTATTGTGAGTGTCGGGCTCGCCGCGACTCAGGTAGTCGGGATGCGTTGAGCAAATGGCATCAACGAAATCGTCATCAAAACCAAACTGAGAGATAAGCTGGTCGCTATTGTTGCGCTTAACTCTGAAATGAATATGAATAGCCCGGCTGCTGTACCAGCCCGGGAAACAGCTGTAAAAATTTACCCTGCCGCTGGTGTCGCTGACGGCGATACCGCGAAACCATTTAGCTGCCAGAGCGGTGCTGTCGTTACCAGTACAGAAAGACGAATTAAAGCCATTTCCATCAACGCTGTCGCTGCTATCACCTGAATAGATCCCTTCAACATCACAGTGCCATACCTCGATTTCATAACCTGACAACGGGTTGCAGTCGCTATCAACCAGTTGCAGGCAAAGCATCATTGGCAGACCGGTTTGTTGCTCCGAAATATCGTCGCGATAATCACTGTCGAAATAGCAGGGGCCTTCCGTTAGTGACTCTGTGAGCTCCACCGAGCAGCTGCTTCCGGTATCGAATAAGCTGTCATCAGGGAATGATTCCGTTATCGAAACCGTTCCGCCGGATGCCCAGTCTGTGGTGGTTTCAACGCTACCACCACTGCTTGATGAGCCACCGGTATTGCTACCCGAGGAAGATTCGGTTGTCGTTGAGTCGGCAGAAGGCGAGGTACTGCTGCTGTTGCAGCCCATAAAGAAAAAAGTTGGCGCCAGAATGGTGATGCCCGCCGCTGATTTTACCAGCATTCGGCGACGCTGAAGGTTTGTTGTCATAGTAAGAGCCCATTGAGTAATCCACACCCAATGGACCTTCAAATCGTAAGGTTATTGCAGGCTTTACATAACTTTACATTACTTAGCATATTACGACGTTCGTGACGTTATGCATCAGCGCTACACGACTTAAAAATCGTCGAGACTGTCCTGTAATCGCTTATCATCAGTCTCTGCCGCAAGCTTCAGGTGCTGTTTTACCGCATCAGTTGCACTGGTTAGTCGGTAGAGCTGGGCCAGCCGAAAGTGAGCCCATTGCTCAGATGGCAGGCCTGTGCCAGCCGGTACTGCCTCGACATAATCCAGTAATGCTTCGATACCTTGCTGAACTGATTGCTTACTAAACACCGCGTTGCGGCCTATCTGGTACAGGGCACTTAGCTTAAAATGCGCTTCTTCGTCATCTATAGTGGCTCGGGTAGCCTGGCTGAATTGTGCCAGTGCTTGTTCATACTGCTCTTTTTGTTGCAGTGCCAGGCCATGCTGATAATAGAACTCGGCATGGTCGGGGTAGCGTTGCTGGGCACTGGTCATGGTTTTTATATAGGCCTTTTCGTCATCGGTCTGGCGGTAATAGTTTAATTTGGCACGCATGCCCGCTTGTTCATCAAGTGCCGCAATGTCGTTTACCAATTGCCAGGCTAATTCTGTATCGCCGCCGGCAATGCCCGGTGCACCCAGATAAAACATCATCAGGCCAAATTTATAATCGGTGTTCTGTGGCTCAAGGGTAGCTGCTTGCTTAAAGCAATCGAGGGATTTACCGGCGTAGCTGAGAGCTGAGAATATCGACTGACTAGCCTGAATGCCCATTACCTGTCCACACAAAAAGTGCACATCTGCCCGTTTGGGGGCGAGCTTGAGAGCTTCCTCGATTTTTTCTTCGGCATCGTCGATGTCAGAGCCCAACAAGGCTTGCGCCTGTTCCAGTAAGTTGTCAATCTTATCTGCCGGTGAATCGGCGAAGGTTAAATTAGCCGTCAGTAAGCTGCCGGCTAGCAGCAAAAGGCTGAGTTTTCGTGACATCATTTATTTTCCCTGTCGTGTTTATCGGACTCAGGGTACTGTTTAGCCAGGGTTGGTAAACAGTGCCAAAAGTCACTTTCCGTTTAAATATGCTTTGCTTCAGACCTGACTGCTGAGAGTGAGTTCAGCGTCGGCCTAGAAAAACTCTATATCATTATCAACAAACTGTTTTGCTGAGCGCTCCAGAATATTGGTTTGATTGCGGCCATTTGATTTAGACAGATACAGCGCTTCATCGGCCACTTCGATCATCAGTGGCACGGCCTGTTGCGTATTAATCGGCGTACAACCAATGCTCACGGTAACGTTGCCTGAGGGAAACTCGTATGCCTCAACGGCCAGACGAAATCGCTCCAGTACTGCCAGCGCGCCATTTTCATCGGTTTGGTTGATGATCACCAGAAACTCTTCACCACCATAGCGGAATAAAAAGTCAGAATGGCGGAAAGTGGTGCGCATAATATTAGCAAAGTGAATTAATACCTCATCGCCGTACAAATGACCAAATCTGTCATTGATGGTTTTAAAATGATCGATATCGAGCAGTGCGATATAGG
>JAYZXK010000016.1:0-7513 GCA_036141415.1 Pseudomonadota bacterium | reverse complement strand
TATTTTAAACTTTATCAGCCGGAACTCTTTGCCGCCGGGCAACAGAATAACGGAGAGTTATCCCAGTGAAGCGCAGCACGTTAAGAGAAAATCACATCAGCTTTTGGGATCGGATCCACATCGACCTGCCGTTACTACTCGGTCTGTTGGTACTAATGGGAGTGGGTCTGGTAACCATCTACTCTGCGGGTGGCCAGGACATGGCGCTGATTGAACGCCAGGTTGTCCGCCTCGGCATTGCCATTGGCGTAATGGTTGTTCTCGCCCAGGTGCCGCCCATGGCGTTCAGGCGCTTAAGCATTTACGCATACGGTGCCGGTATACTGATGCTGATAGCGGTGCTGGTGTTTGGTGATATTGGTAAAGGCGCTCAGCGCTGGCTTGACCTCGGATTTATTCGCTTTCAGCCGTCCGAGGCGATGAAACTGGCGGTTCCCATGATGGTGGCCTGGTATATCAGTAAATTCACACTGCCACCAAGGCTACCGCAAATTATCATCGGTTTTATGCTGGTGGTGATCCCCACAGTACTAATCGCCAAACAGCCTGATCTCGGCACCTCCCTGCTAATTGCCAGTTCTGGTGTATTTGCCATTTTTCTGGCTGGCATGAGCTGGCGACTGATCACGATAGTGGCCGGGCTCGGCGGCGCGTTTCTGCCGATTATGTGGTTCTTCCTGATGCAGGATTACCAGAAGCAGCGGGTTATTACCTTTATGAACCCGGAAAGTGATCCGCTGGGGGCAGGTTATCACATTATCCAGTCTAAAATTGCCATAGGCTCTGGCGGACTTGAGGGCAAAGGCTGGTTACAGGGCACTCAGTCACAGCTGGAGTTCTTACCCGAGCGCCACACCGATTTTATATTTGCCGTGTTCAGTGAAGAGTTTGGCCTGACCGGCGTGTTACTGTTACTGGCTATTTACCTGTTTATTATTGTCCGCGGCCTGATGCTGGCGGTACGTGCCCAGAACGCTTACAGCAAATTACTGGCCGGCAGTATTACGCTGACCTTTTTTGTGTACGTATTTGTGAATATGGGCATGGTTTCGGGAATTTTGCCGGTGGTTGGGGTACCTTTACCGCTGGTAAGTTACGGCGGCACATCAATGGTGACTTTGTTAGCCGGATTTGGCATGCTTATGGGCATCGGCACACAAAAACGATTATTGTCGCGCTAATGACCCGGTATACACTCTTACTTAGCTTTACTGCAACTCTGTTGCTGAGCGCCTGTCAGGCGCCATCACGCTATTCTCAGGCCACCGACTCTGCACCGGATTTTGTTTATCCGGAGCCGCCTATGGAAGATGCAGAGCCGAAGTATGAACCCTATCGGGAACAAAACAGCTTACCCTATGAGGTGCTGGGTAAATACTATCGCCCAATGAAATCCGGTAAAGGCTATACGGCCATGGGGAAAGCCTCTTGGTATGGGCAAAAATTTCATGGCCACCTGACCTCTAACGGTGAAGTGTATGACATGTTCGGTATGACAGCTGCACATAAAACCCTGCCACTGCCCTCTTACGTGCGAGTGACTAACCTTGATAACCAGCAACAGGCCATTGTCCGGGTAAATGACCGTGGCCCGTTTCACTCTGAAAGGATCATAGACCTATCCTACGCGGCAGCCAAAAAACTGGGTTTTCATCAGCATGGCACCACCCGGGTAAAGCTCGAGGTTATCCACGTCGACAGTGACGATATGGTCACCGTTGGCAACGAACCACCGGTGCCTTACGCGCTGTATGCTGGCGAATTACCTGCCGAGGACGTTCTGCAAACTGCCAGTCAGACTGCCGCAGAAACAGGCCCGGATCCACTGGTCGCCGAACAAAGTGACAGTGCTGGCCTGAATGAGATAGCTGGCAGTCAGGGTTATTACATCCAGGTAGCTGCGTTATCTGATGCTGAGCGCGCTAAAAAGCTGTCTGACGGGCTATCGTCGCTGTACCAGGTACCTGCCGAGTTTCCCCTCATTGATGATATTTACCGGCTGCGACTGGGCCCCCTGACCGATCGCTTTAAGCTCAATATGTTACTCGATGAGCTCAAACAAAATGGCTACCCGGGGGCATATAAAGTAGCGGCGAGTCTGTAGTAATAAATATCACAGAAAATATCCCGCGGTCTCATTGAAATTAAACTTTTTGCCCCGACTCTAGTCCAAGCCTACGGCATACGTTAAAATGCCGTCGATACAACAGATTTTCGCTTTCAACTCAAACGGTAAAACCATGCATAATAAAATAAAGCGCGCTAAACCGTCTTTCCTGTCTGCCTTGCTACTAAGCATTGCCCTGTTACTCAGTGCTAACTGGCAATCGGCCAGAGCAGCGGTCGTTATTCCACCGCCTCCTACCGTTGCCGCTGCCGGCTTCGTGTTACTTGATTATGAAACCGGCACCAGTATTGCCGAACAAAACGCCGACATGCAACTGGCACCAGCCAGTCTGACCAAAATCATGACGGTTTACGTGATTGGTAAAGAATTGCAAGCCGGTAACATTTCGTTAGATGACGAAGTGAAAATTTCTGAAAATGCCTGGGCGAAAAATTTTCCGGATTCTTCGAAAATGTTTATCGAAGTAGGCACCACAGTCACCGTGCACGACCTGTTACGCGGTATTATTGTGCAGTCTGGTAACGACGCCTGTGTAGCCATGGCCGAACACATCGCCGGCTCTGAAAGTGCGTTTGCCAGCATGATGAATGCCCATGCCGCCAATCTGGGAATGAATGCCAGTAACTTTGTTAACTCCCATGGCCTGCACGACCCGGATCACTACACCTCGCCACGTGACATGGCAACACTGTCGCGCGCGCTGGTAAAAGAAACGCCGGAAATGTACAAAATCTACAGTGAAAAAGAATTCACCTACAACGGCATCAAGCAATACAACCGTAACAGCCTGCTGTGGGATCAAAGCCTTAACGTAGACGGCATTAAAACAGGCCATACCTCGGATGCCGGTTACTCGCTGATCACTTCTGCTACCCAGGGCGATATGCGCCTGGTATCGGTAGTTATGGGCACCGACAGCGAACGGGCGCGTAAGGTAGAGAATAAAAAGCTACTGCGCTATGGCTTCCGTTTTTACGAAACCGTTACCCCTTATAAAGCCGGTGAAAGCTTTGTTTCGCACCGTATTTACATGGGTGATCGGGATACGGTGGATTTAGGTATTAACCAGTCTACGCCTATTACCATTCCTCGTGGACAAGTGGCTAATCTGGAAGCGAACTTTGAACTGGATAAGAGCCTGGAAGCACCACTGGCTAAAGGCGAAGTGGTTGGTACCCTGTACATCCAGCTAGAAGGTGAAGACGTAGCGCAATATCCGTTAGTGACCTTACAGGAAGTAAAAGAAGGTGGCCTTTTCGATCGGCTGCTCGATTATGTAACTTTACAGTTAGGTCTGAATGATTAATACCAGATAATCGCCTGGAACCTACATGCGTCTGGTGGTGTACGGCACGAATTGGTAGAATTCGTGCCGTGCTATTTTGAGAGGTAAGCAAAAGTGACTAAATTAGACACTCGGTTTGACGAACTGCTGGACTTCCCCACGGTTCAAACCTTTAAAGTGATGGGCATCGCCCACGAAGATTTACCGTTACATGTGGTATCCTGCCTGCAGGAACACGCGCCTGGCGACTATGCGCCAACGGTAAAGCCAAGCGCTAAAGGGAATTACCACTCTGTTTCGGTTGCCGTAACGGTAACCAGCAAAGAACATATGGAATTAATTTACACCGAACTGGCCAAAATCGAATTAGTGAGAGTTGTACTTTAAGTGACAGACGCCGTTAATAAGGACGCACGGGATAAGGTGATTGTCAGGCAATTAGGCAAGCGCACTTATGAGCCGGTCTGGCAGGCCATGCAAACCTTCACTGATCAGCGTACCGCTGATGATGCCGACGAAATATGGCTGGTTGAACACGAGCCGGTGTTTACCCAGGGTCAGGCCGGTAAAGCGGAACACATTCTGATGCCCGGTGATATCCCGGTAGTCCAGGTGGATCGTGGCGGACAGGTCACCTTTCACGGACCAGGCCAGTTAGTTATCTATCTGATGCTCAATGTCCGGCGCCGAAAAATGGGCGTTCGCGAGCTGGTAAGCGCGATGGAAGACGCTGTAATAGCCACGCTGGCAGACCGCAACATCACCGCTAATGCCCGGCCCGATGCGCCTGGCGTTTATGTTAACGGTGAGAAAATATGTTCGCTGGGCTTACGCATCCGTAAAGGCTGCTCTTTTCATGGCCTGGCACTCAACGTTAATATGGACCTGGCGCCTTTTGAGCGAATTAACCCCTGTGGCTACCAGGGTATGGCCATGACAGACTGCGCCCGCCTTGGTGGGCCGGATAACATTCAAGAAGCGACAGAGCTGATGCTAAGCCATTTACAGGCCAAGCTCGCTCTGCCCAATTTGCAAACAATAGAAGGCTTTAATGAGTAACGTAAAGGCAAAAGCCGGAGTAAAACTCCGCGATGATGAAAAGGTCAGGCACATTCCGGTTACCATCGTTCCGACTGAGAAAGAGGAAATGCTCCGTAAGCCGGAATGGATCAAAATCAAGCTGCCTCGCACCACTGACCGGATTGATCACATCAAGAAGACGCTGCGCAAAAATAATCTGCACTCGGTCTGTGAAGAAGCAAGTTGCCCTAACCTGGCGGAATGTTTCAACCATGGTACCGCCACCTTTATGATTCTGGGTGATATCTGTACCCGCCGTTGCCCGTACTGTGATGTAGCCAATGGTAAACCATTACCACCAAG
Source organism: Pseudomonadota bacterium (assembly GCA_036141415.1). Classification (GTDB taxonomy): domain Bacteria; phylum Pseudomonadota; class Gammaproteobacteria; order Enterobacterales; family Alteromonadaceae; genus Alteromonas. The sequence continues at coordinate 2,717 of JAYZXK010000016.1, read as the reverse complement.
TGCAGAATAGCCGCTTAAACTCGCCACCACCATAAAAGAAATGGCGCTTAAATACGTAGTAATCACCTCGGTAGACCGTGATGACTTGCGTGATGGCGGCGCTCAGCATTTTGTGGATTGTATTAAAGCTATTCGTGAACACAGCCCGGCGACTAAAATTGAAGTGCTGGTACCGGACTTCCGTGGTCGAATGGATCGCGCGCTGGACATCCTTAAAGATGCGCCACCGGATGTGTTTAACCATAACCTGGAAACCATTCCGCGTTTGTACCGCGAATGTCGTCCTGGTGCCAATTACCAGTGGTCACTCGACTTACTCAAAAAGTTCAAAGCCCAGCACCCTAATGTACCCACCAAATCTGGTTTGATGATGGGCATGGGTGAGAGTCAGGAAGAAATTGCTGAGGTTCTGAAAGACCTGCGCGCCCACGATGTGGAAATGCTGACACTGGGTCAGTACCTGCAGCCGAGCCGTCACCACTTCCCGGTAAAACGCTATGTGCACCCGGATGAATTTAATGCGCTTGGCGATACCGCTAAGGCGTTAGGCTTTACCCATGCTGCGTGTGGCCCGATGGTACGTTCAAGTTATCATGCCGACCGTCAGGCGGCCGGAGAAGAGGTTAAATAGCCTGTGGTTGCTTAGCTTGAGTAAAGGTACAGTCAATTTTTTGTACCTTTTCGCCCTTCTACTTCGAGCGTCTTATTCACGAGTCCATCGATGGGGAATACTGATAGACCTGGTTTCGCCCATAACGTTTTGATTGAAAAAGTGCAAGGTCAGCGGCTGCATATAAATTTTCGAAAGGATAACCGACGTCCTCAGAACTGCTGACGCCAAAACTAGCAGTAAGCTTTAGCTTATATTCAGCAATTGGGAGTTTTACGCTGGCGATTTCGTTTCTGCAGCTTTCTATTAAATTGAGTACTTCGTCTATCCTTTTACCGCAAAAAATTGCACCGAACTCCTCACCGCCTAATCGCCCCAGCACCGCATCATCAGCTAATGTCTTCGTCAGAGTCCCAGCAGTCATTACCAACGCAGTATCACCAAGCTGATGGCCATAGCTATCATTGATATTTTTGAAATGGTCTAAATCGAGTATCACGAAGCAAACCAGTTCATTGTTTACCCTGGCTTTATTAATCAGCGTTTCGGCATACTCTGTGAAATATCTTCGGTTAGATATCTTAGTTAATGAGTCTATTCTGGCCAGTTGCTTCAATTGAGCCTGCACCTTATGGTTGCGATAGGACCAGAATACCAACAACAGCAATATTAAAGAAACTAATACTAAGGCTAGAATAGAATTTTCAAAATTTTCTCTGACAAGCTTCGCCTTTGTTTGCAAAAGGCTGTTTTCTTTGTCAAGTAATTCATTTTCATGTTGAAACGCGTCTAGCTCGAACCAAGCTTTTTGAATCGCGAGTTGCTTTTCTTGTTGCGATACATTTTCTGCAAATTGTAAGGACGTCAATTGAACTAAATATTTATAAGCCTCTTTGATTTCGCCATAATCTCTCTCAATTACATGCAAGACTTCAAGGGCTTTAATGATCGCTTGTCTGTAATTTTGTTCAGAGTCAATAGCTAGTGTCCGCCTTGCGAAGTCACGCGCAACGTCTATATTACCTAACTTTAAGTTAACCTCAGCATATCGGGACATTACCATTGTCAGGTGAGGAGTAAATTTGTTGACTTCTGGATTAGCAATCAAAGCTTCCAAATAGGGTAATGCCTCAGAATACATTTTCTGACTGATCATCCACGCAATTTTATGCATCTCTAGCACAGCAAAATATATAGTTAACCCGTGATCCAAACAAAACTGACTTGCGTTTCGCAAGTATTCGATAGAAAAGGATTGAGAATTGAGTTTGATTAGAGAGCTTATTTGCGCAGCCAACGCCCCGCACTCTACCTCGGCCGGAACACTCTCTTTCCCTACAATACGATTTGTGAGATTCAATACAGTTTCAGGCTGTTGTAATTGCTCATAAAATGCGATTAGTCCGAGATAGGCGCGATATTTTACCTCCTGCTCATCTATATCTGAAACGTAATTGGTCAGTTCTTCACCAAGAGCTAGGCCCTCTTTCCAATTACCTAACGACCCTAATAAATTTAAGTAAGATGCAGAAATTCTAACTTTAAGTCGTTTATCTTTGACCACGTTTAATAAATTTTTAAGAACTTCTGCAGTCTGTTTAATATCTCCGTCAAACGTTCCTATTACTGCACTTAAATACTTAAAATAAACTTTGTCATCGCCAGTCAGTGTATCTACTTCAATTGAATCCAACAATTGTTTTGCAACTGTTCTATCAGAAAGTCTTAACTCATCAGCTTCTTTTAAAATATCTTTACTAGCTAGTTGAGCGGATGCCTGAACAGACAAAAACAAAACTGTGCAAATGACTACAAAAATTATTAAAGTTTTCAAACGCAGATATCAGCTAGTTAATTTTATTGGTTGGCTCTTCAGGAGGTTGAGGTGGCTCTGAAGGTTCAGGCTCATTCGGCTCGACGATAGTAAGCATAGGGTTATTTTCACCTGCCAACTGTATCTCTTTTTCTACTGCATGGATATCTTCAATAGTAAACTTATTAAGGCGTAAGTTAGGTTCTATGGCTAACTTCTCAAGTATCTCAATCGCATTCATTCTTAACTCTCGCAAAATTTAAGCAACATGTCTGAAAAACTAAAAAGACCACT
>JAYZXK010000015.1:0-4654 GCA_036141415.1 Pseudomonadota bacterium | reverse complement strand
TTTTCACAATTGGACGACATATCTGTGAACTGCGCATTCACATTCATTTGGAGATAATACATGTTTAAACGTGCTCAACTTGCCAGCGCCGTTTTAATCGCACTTTCCGCTCAGCCTCTATATGCTCAGGACACCGACAGCAAGCCCAGCGAGGACGAGGTTGAAGTTATTGATGTACGTGGGGTAAAAGCCAGCCTTAATTCCGCGCAAAACATGAAAATGAACGCTTCGAACATTTCTGATCTTATCGTTGCTCAGGATATTGGTAAGTTACCGGACAACAGCGTTGCCGCTGCCCTGCAACGGGTGACGGGTATTCAGGTAGCCCGAACCAACGGTGAAGTTGCCCAGGTATTGATTCGTGGTTTACCTGATGTAGTGACTACTATGAGTGGGCGTAATATCTTTACCACTACCGGTCGCTCCATCTCACTGGCCGACATTCCGGCCGATTTGGTCTATTCCGTAGACGTGAAAAAATCGATCAGCGCTGCTGATATCGAAGGGGGTATTGCCGGTAGTATCGACATTCAGTTACGTCGCCCGTTTGATTTCGACGACGGCTTTTCAGCCGCCGGTAACCTGCGTTATGAATACAGCGATGAAGCCGAGTCATGGAACCCGGTAGGCAGTATTACCATTAATAACAACTGGGAAAACAGTAATGGCCGCTTTGGTGCCATGCTCAGTGTTTCTCACCAGGATCGCGACTTCCAGGATCAGGTAAACTTTGTTACCGCGCCCTTTATTCTGCCCGATAGCGTGGTAAACAACCCGAATTCTGCGCCGCTTAATGTAGCCGGCGCGCCGGCAATGGCGCCAAATGTTATCGGTGGTTACTTCCGCTACGGTGACCGTACCCGTGATTCATTCAATGCCAGCTTCCAGTGGGAGCCAAACAGCAACAGTTCATATTACCTGGACGTGTTTGGTGTTAATTACGAGCAAAACAGCCAGCTGAACTTCTGGGTACCACTGCCAAGCTGGGGTGGTTGGGGCGATGGCTATGTTGAGTCTTATAAAGAAGGCTCAAACGTTGCCCAGTCCGTAGTGCGTCCTGACTCACCAGGCACCATTACCAGTAACCAGGCATTCTTCAACGAATCTGACACCTACCAGTTTGCCCTGGGCGGTAAATGGTACTTTGATAACGTTACCGTTGAATCAGACCTGGCTTACACTGATACCGAAGCGAACAGCCGTGGCTTCATACTGGATTTAGCGTTCTTCGCTGACACTATTATCTATGACTTCGACAAGAACGGCGCCGGGATTTCAGACGTTCAGATCCTGGACGAAAATGGCCAGCCTTATGATATGACCGATCTGAGCCAGTATTACCTGTGGACCAACTTCGATTCACGTGGTCACCAGGAAGGTGATGCCATCGACTGGACGCTCGACGCCAACATTGCGTTGGACTCCTGGATCCACTCAGTGGACGTAGGTGTGCGGATGAATAACCGTTCAGCGTTTAACCAGGAAGCCGATACCGCAGGCCGTGGTAACATTTCTGGCCGCGATATTCCATTAACCGAATTCCCTGGCCTGGAAGACTATTCGCCCAGCGGTTACATGAGTGACGTAACTAACCTCAACAATACGCAGTGGTTAACACCGAATGCGAGTTATCTGTTGAGCAACCGTGCCGACATTCGTGAAGCCATGGGTTACTCGCGTGCCGAGCCGGACTTCCTGCCAGCACGCTATTACGATAACACTGAGAAAAACTACGCCATTTACGCGCAGGCTAACTTCAGCAATGAGTTTGGCGATATGCTGCTTGATGGTCAGGCGGGTTTCCGTGTCGTACGTCTGGAGTCTGAGCTGAACGGTAACAGCATTACTGACGGGGTAGTAGAGCCGATTACGGTTGATACCAGCGCCACAGAAGTACTGCCAGCGATGAACCTGCGTTTACAGGTTACCGATGAAGTCTTCCTGCGTGCTGCCTATGGTAAAACCATTAAGCGTCCTAACTTTGCCGACCTGAACCCAAGCGCTACTTACTTCCTGCCTACCGAAACAGGTTCAATTGGTTACGGTAACGGTGGTAACCCTGAGCTGAGCGCAGTTGAGTCGCAAAACTACGACCTGGCAGCCGAATGGTACTTTGGTGAAGCCAGCTCGTTAACCGGTACCCTGTTCTACCGGGATATCGACGGTTATGTGAAGTATGTAGCCAACGAAGAAATCGTTGATGGCCGTGACTTCTCGATTACCCGCCCGGTTAACTCTGGCGCCGGTTCACTGGAAGGGGTTGAGCTTGCTTATACCCAGTTCTTTGAAAACCTGCCAGCGGTACTGGACGGCCTGGGTGTGCAGTTAAACGCAACCTTCATGGACCATGAAGCAGAGAATGCTGAAGGTGTAATGGAGCCACTGCCAAACGTGTCTGACGAGTCTTACAACGCTATCTTAATGTACGAGCGTGAGGGTCTTAACATTCGTTTAGCCTACAACTGGCGTAGTGAATGGTATGGTAGCTTCAACGAAGTAGGCGACCAGCCAGGCAGCTCAGTGATCCATGACCCAATCAGCTCACTGGATTTCTCAATTAACTACGACGTGAATGAGAATCTGACAGTCAGCTTCGACGGTACTAACCTTACCGACGACGTAGCCAACGATTACTTTGGCGGTGATTCATCTGAAGATGCCCGTTTGTACCCGCGTGATACCTATATCCGCGACCGTACCTTTGCCCTGGGTATCCGCTACAGAATGTAGTCAGTGCTACCCTGTAATCTGATCAAACCCCGCGCAAGCGGGGTTTTCTTTTTCTACCTGCCACGTTATCCATCTTCACTCCGCTTAGCAAAAGCAACCGGCTTACGTACGGCCAGTATACTCACAGGTTAGATGCAGGCCTTGCTAAGGCGAAAGGCAAAGTTGGTTATTTGGCTGGCGCCTCGTCATCGTTAAACCGCGGGGTAAACACTATTTTCCCGGGCCTGATATCAAGACCCAGCGGCATGTTACTAAGCCATGCCAGACCGCCTTTGGCGCTATCCACCTGGTAAACCGGATGGGTGGCCAGATAACTGTTAAACAACCCCATATAACGGTCTGCCAGCGGGGTTAGGTTACCTTTAAAACCTGCCGCATCAATTTCGCTGCGAGTCAGGGTTAGCGAGCGCACATACAGAGCTTTTTCCTGCTGATTATAATAGGGCTCACCCTCAAGACCCAACTTCACCTTAGCCGGGTAACGCAAACCAAATACCGAGACACTGGCAATGGCGTCTGCCTGCAGCGCAACCACCGAACGATTATCCGGTCCTACAATCACATCGAGCGATTCAACACTTAATAATACCGGTATACCTGCTACCAGAGTCTTCTCGCTAAGTTGATCGATTTGCTTAAGCAGCCCTTGCTCAATGTCCTGCTCAGTGACAGAGTAGGAGGTAACGGAAGAGATGACGCTGCAAGCATTGCAGTAAAGCAGTATCAGCACAACCAGTGTGGTTTTATACCATGTTGTTCTTTTCATTAAGGATCCGAAACCTTTAGTTAGGAGTTTTTTATGCGCTTAATTGTACTTGTTCTCTGCCTTGTTTGCTTTTACGGACAGGCAAGTGAGAAAGATAAAGTTTCAACGGTGATAGATTCCTTACACCAATATGCATCTGAGGCAAAGTTCGAAAGTTACTTTAAACTGTATGCAAATGAAGCGATATTTATTGGCACCGATGCGTCTGAAACCTGGACGCTGGAAGAATTCAAAAATTATGCGAAACCAGTTTTTGACCGGGGCTCTGGCTGGACGTATAAATCCAGAGAACGTCACATTTACTTTTCCCCCAACAAAGATGTCGCCTGGTTTGATGAGCTGCTGGATAACGCCTCTCTAGGCTTAACCCGTGGCACTGGTGTGCTGGTTAAAACCGAGGCGGGCTGGAAAGTCACTCAGTATCACTTAACCATTCCAATACCCAATGACATTGCCGACAGTGTCGCCAAGCAGATCAAAGCTTATAACGGGATGCATTGAGCAAGACCCGCCGGTTCAGGCGGGTCAATGCTTCATGTTTAGTTAGTAATAGGCTGGATAGACAGTTCGACACGGCGATTCTGCTGACGATTCTCGGCAGAGGTATTGGGTACCTTGGGCTGATACTCGCCCATGCCCATGGTGGTGATCCGCTGGCCATTGACATTGTATGACATCAACAGGTTTTTAACCGCATTGGCGCGACGCTCTGATAACGCCTGATTGTAATCCTCAGCGCCAGTATCGTCAGTGTGGCCCTCGATCATCAAAACCGTTTTCTCAAACTTATTAATGACCAACGCCACATCATTGAGCACTGGATTAAAATTAGGACTTATGGCCGATGAGTCAGTCGCAAAGGTGATATCGCCCGGCATGATAAGGCGCAGTGTGTCACCCTCACGAACGATATCCACACCGGTATCAGCCAGCTCTTCACGCAATGCTTCTTCCTGTTTATCCATGTAGTTACCAATGGCACCGCCGGCAATTGCACCGACCACTGCGCCCCAGGCGTAACGTTTTTTATCATGGTCGCCTGTCGCCTTGCCGAGGATAGCACCGGCAACTGCACCGATGGCAGCCCCTCGCTGGGTGTTGTTGCTGTTGGCACACCCGGTTAAAGAAATAGCAGCAGAAACGGCACATCCTAATCAT
>JAYZXK010000014.1:0-15006 GCA_036141415.1 Pseudomonadota bacterium | reverse complement strand
ACATTACCGGTAAGATGCGTCACGCCTTGCTGCACGGCAAAGTTGAGTAAACAACTGGCCAGTTTGCTGGCATCAAAATGATAAGCATAATCAATGTCACCACCCAAAGTAGTGCTAACTGGCGTTACTGCCGCTTCTGCCATTGTGGCAGCAGAGAAAAACTGCACCGGCCGGACGGCTGCATTCTGGCCCTGTCGCAGCTGGTTACAATTAGCAAAAAAGTGTTCGGCGGTTTCTAAATCCAACGCACTGAAAAAGGGGTGAAAATAGCGTTTAAACCGTTCGCTATCGGTCCAGTTACTGAACTCTATTCCCGTTTTGTAAGTGGCATCACAGGCGGGCATCCAGTCGGATTCCTGCCAGCCCAGTTCGGCAAAAAACTGCTTAAGAAACGGCGTGGAGCCTTCACCTACGCCCACCGTACCAATTTGCGCCGATTCGATAAGCGCAATGCGATAGCGCTGGCTCCACTTAGCGGCCAGGTACGCTGCACACATCCAACCGGCGGTGCCGCCGCCAACAATAACGATAGATTCGGGTTGATGTGTGCTATTGGTCATAATGGCTACCGGCTGGTGGATTCACGAACTATCAGTTCAGGCACAAAGATATCAGCGGGGATCGTATGGTTCTCGGCTTTACGTTTACGGGCCTGTAACGAGCGAATTAATGAAGACGTAGCACGCTGAGCAATTTGCGCCGTGGGCTGCGAGGCGGTGGTGAGTGGCGGAAACGTCTGGGTTGAAAACGGGCTGTTCTCAAACCCGGCAATGGCCAGCGCTTCAGGTACATCTACACCTTGCATGCGGGCACCGAACAGCGCACCCGCGGCTATTTCATCGTTACAGGCAAAGAGTGCAGTAGGCGGCTCAGGTAATGCCAGTAGCTGCTGAATACTTTGTACACCGGTACCAAATGAATAGGTGCCATCAATCACCAGCTTGGGATCCGCCTGAATACCATGGTCTGCCAGGGCCTGGTAAAATCCGCGCTGACGTTCGGTGGTGGAATGGTGTTGCTTTTCACCGGCGATAAACGCAATGCGCTGATGGCCCTGGTCAAGCAGGTGACCGGTAATCTGGCGGGCAGCCTGGTAATCGTCTACCAGCACGCAGGGCTTGTCGTCCGGAGCTTTATCTCCCGACAGCACCCGCACATACTGGATACCTTTATCATCCATGGCCTGCAATACATCGGGCATTTCAGACAGTGGTGGAGACAGGATCAGGCCAGCCAGTCGAGCGCTGTTAACCATGTTCACCAGCTCATTGATAATGTCTGGGTTGGTGGCATCGCAGGGGTGGATCAGCAGCTCATAGCCGTTGGCCCGACACTCCTTAAGAATACCGTTTTGCATAGCCAGAATGTAGTAGGCATTGGGGTTGTCGTAGACGTAACCCAGCACGTAATTATCGCGCCCGGCTAGATCCCGCGCTGCTTTGTTGGGACGATAATCCAATGCGTCGATGGCTTGCTGCACTTTTGCCAGGGTGTCTGGTTTTACCGTGCCTTCGTTATTGATAACCCGGGAAACGGTTTTAATGGATACACCGGCGTATTCCGCAACACTTTTTATTGTGGCAGACATTATGCCTCCAGAATAATTTTTAAACAATTTTTTGCATATATTTATCAGTAGGTTACGTAATATTCACGCCGAATAGTAAATAAATATGTTTGCAAAGGTTAATTCCTTGTTGTAGCTTAACACTCAATGACAGCGTTGTCATTAACCAAATTCTGGTTAGTGAACGCGACTGTCATTTTATTTATGAGTAAAATGACAGCGTTGTCATTATGATGAGAACAAGGACTTGAGTGATGCAAAAACACAGAATAACTAAATTAACTCGTGGGCTTCGTCTGGCACTGGCAGTAGGTGCAGTGGCGGCAACTTCAACGCCGGCTGTCTTTGCACAGGAAGGCGCGGATAATACCGAAGTTATTGAAATCCGTGGTATTCGGGCAAGCCAAAAAGAAAACATTAACACCAAACGCTTTTCCGACAGCGTGGTGGATGCCATTACCGCAGAGGATATTGGCAAGTTCCCGGATAAAAACGTGGCCGAATCGCTGTCACGAATTCCGGGGATCACCATCGACCGTGATTTCGGTGAAGGCCAGGGCGTGACCATCCGTGGTGTACAGCCCGATCAAAACCTGACCTTACTGAATGGTCAGGCCGTGGGTACCGCACAATGGTTCGTACTGTCTGATGCAACCCGTAACTTTAACTTTGAGATCCTGGCATCAGAAATGGTTGCCGGTCTAGAGGTGTACAAATCGTCCCAGGCTGATTTAGATGAAGGCGCGTTGGGTGGTACGGTGATCCTGCGTACCCGCAAACCGCTGGATCTTGACGCCAATACCTCGCAGGTATCCATTGAGGGGCAATACAGCGATAACGCCGAAACCACCGATCCGTCGCTATCTGGTTTGTACAGCTGGAAAAATGATGACAGTACTTTTGGTTTACTGGTTTCAGCCAGTTATCAGCAACGTACCGTACAGCGCGAAACCAACGAAGATTTTGGCTGGTTTGGGCCCAGCATTCCGCGTATTGATCCGCTTATCGAAGCACCACAGGGGGCCAGTGAGCGCGGTGCCATTCCATGGGGAATGGGCTCTGCCTTGTTTAAGCAGGATCGTAAACGTAAAGGCTTTGATATCACTGGTCAGTGGCTGGTAACAGACGACCTGGACCTGTCTCTGCACTATATGTCATCGGTCATGGAAGCGGATAACGTTAACTCCAACCTTATCGGTATTCCGTTTAGAGGCGTGGCCTTTTTAGGTACAGATACTAATCCGGGTACGGTAAGTAACGGTATTGTTGATTCACTGGCGGTGACTGGCGTACCAAACCGTCCGGGCTGGGCGCGTCATATTGCTTACGACAATATCTTCCGTGACGGTTCGGAGATGTCCACTGAGGTGCTGGACTTAGAGGGCACCTACACTCTTGAAAGTGGTGAGCTGCACTTCCAGTTAGGCACCACCAGTGGTGAAGGCACCAACAATGACTTCTTCACCGAGTTCTGGGTAACTCCGGATGATGAGCGTGCGTCATTTGATTTTTACAATCCCGGTGGTACTAATCCGTATATCGATTTCGTCAGCGCCAGCCCCTGGTTGGCGAACCCGGGCGATGAAATGTGGTTAGGCGGTATCTTCGATCAGGAAAACAGCACCGAAGATAAAGAAGACTATCTGCAGTTTGACTACAGTCACTTTGTAGAGTGGGGCGCCATCAACGAAATCAAATCGGGTATGAAGTTCCGCGATCGTAGCTTCTCACAGCAGCGCTATCGTACCGACCTGGCTAATCTGGCACCCACCGGTGAAGGCAGCCTGGGGCCAGCGAGTGATTTCTGGAGCGGCGATATGGTTAACGTCAGCCATTCACAAACCAATGGCGTGGCGGCGAGCTACTTTATGCCGGATAAAGACCTGATGTACTCAGCGTTATATAACGTGTCGGAGTGTAACGAAGGCAACGCAGGCAGTCTGTGCCGCAACAGCAATGTATTCCTGAAAGATGCGTCCTTCGACATTGAAGAGAGCATTACCGCCTTGTATACCATGGCAAAATTCTCAACGGATGATCTGCGCGGTAACATTGGTATCCGTTACGTTGAAACTGACTCAACCTCGAATGGCTTTGATTTAAACTCTGGCCAGGACGTTGCCTACGACAGCGAGTATAAAGAGTGGTTGCCCAGCGCAAACATTGCCTACAACCTGTCTGAAGACGTGATCTTACGTTTCGCGGCGGCCCGTGTAATCACTCGTCCGGCACCTTTCCAACTGGCGCCTGCGGTGAACCTTACCCCGGAAACCAGTTCTGGTTCGGCGGGTAACCCGGCACTGAATCCGTTAACGGCTAATCAGTTTGAAGCCGGCGTGGAATGGTATTTCGACAGTGCGTCACTGGCGTCCATTACGTTCTTCAGAAAGGACATCAGCGACTTTATCTTTACCAAAACCGTGGCGAAAGAGATTAACGGTCAGCAAATTAACCAACTGAGCACCCCTGAAAACGGTGGTAAAACGGCGCTTGAAGGCTTTGAGTTCCAGCTTCAGCACGCTTTTGAAAACGGCTTCGGCGGCTACTTTAACTACACCTATACCGACCTAGACGATGCTGAAATTGACGAAGCCGCACCGGTACTGGATGATGACGGTAATATCATTGGCGCCACGTTAACCAGCCGTATGGTGAGCTTTCCAAATACATCGAAGAACTCGTTTAACGTAGGCGTTTATTATGAAACAGACCAGTACAGTGCACGTCTGAACTACAACTACCGTTCTGAGTACTTTATTGCTCAGGCCGAAATTGGTACCCAGTATCGCGATGAACAAGCGCAACTAGATGCACAGTTCAGCTGGCAGTTTAATGACAACGTCACGTTTAAAGCGGAAGCCTTAAACCTGACCGATGAAATCTGGGAAAACTACTATGTGCGGGAGTCTGATGGCGCTCGTCTTGGTGGCACCCAGAGTGCAAATGGCCGACGCCTGTTCGTTGGCGCGAGCATGAGCTTTTAAGTAACCACCGCTGGCCGGCCTTTCGCCGGTCAGCGGCAAGTGTTGCCTGAGCGACATTATTTATCAGTACCTTAACCCACCACAAAGATGTTCAATGATGATCAATACCCTAATTAAATGCCTGGTCTGGACTGTAGCGAGCTTGAGTGCCAGCGCGGTGGCCGTAACCCAGCATGAACTTAATCAGTTAGGCCGAACGCTGGATGTGCAATATCAGGTATTGGATAACATTGAGCAGACAGCTTGTGAGTCAGAACAAATTTCCGGACATTGTTTCAGTGCGCAAATCCGCCTGCAAACCGAGGACGTTGCGCTAACCAAAGGAACGGTGATCCACTTTAGTCACATTACCCCTATCGCAGCGGCACAAAGTAATGCCGTGAGTATCAGCCACATCAATGGCGATCACCATGAGATGCGCATTACCCGCACGATACCTGCTAATACAACCGAGACAATACGCATTGCAGCACCTGCCTGGCATGCAGCCCGCTCTGACATCATGCCAAATTACTACCTGGTGGCAGATGCGCTGGCGCCGGTGACAATCGACAGCACCGTACAACAGGTAGAACCAGGCTCTGGTTTACCCGTGAACTCCCATGCCGGCAACTGGACTAAACCAAACCAGTATCGTCGCAACGCCGATGATGTATTGCCGCTTCAAACCAGCAGGGCACAATTTGCTGCTTTGCCTGAGCAATGGCCTGCGGTGACTGCAAACCGCGTTGTGCCAAAGGTAAAACAGCGTCAGGACAGTCTGCAAAAGCGTCATTTAACGGGCATTAAATTACCCTCTCATGCTGCGCATTTAGCGCCGTGGCTACCGCTTGTTGAGCAGTTGGGCCTGCCGGTTGGTGAGCAGCAGGAAACTATCAGTATTGTTATCGCCGGACAGCAGTTCAGCGGACCCGAACACTATGCATTGCGCATTGAGGAGCAGGCCATCACCCTGACTGCGGCGTCGGATAAAGCGGCAGGCTATGGCTTACTCACGCTGGCCCAGCTGCGCGACGCGCAATCTGGTCAGGTTCCGTTAACGACTATTACTGATGCGCCTCGCTTTGCCTTTCGTGGTGTGCATTTCGATATTGCCCGTAGCTTTACCGGCTACGACTCTATCACCATGCTGCTGGAGCAGATGGCGATATTAAAGCTCAATAAACTTCATTTGCACGTTAGTGATGATGAGGGATGGCGTTTAGAAATCCCGGGGCTGCCAGAGCTTACTGAGGTGGGCGCCTACCGTTGTCACGATGAGTCTGAGCAGCGTTGTCTGATGCCGCAGCTTGGCTCAGGGCCACACCGGGATGCCGGGGTTAATGGTTATCTGAGTGTGCAGCAGTATAAAAATCTATTACAGCTGGCTAACCAGTGGGGTATAGAAGTGATCCCATCGCTGGATATGCCAGGCCATTCGCGGGCGGCCATAAAAGCCATGGAAGCACGTTATAATCGCCTGATGGCCGAAAACAAACCGGAGCAGGCTGCAATGTATCTGCTCACTGAATTCGGCGATAAATCGGTTTATTCCTCTATTCAGCATTACAGCGATAACACGTTAAACCCCTGCCTGCCCTCAACGTTTCGGTTTATTGATAAGTTGCTGGCCGAGCTTAAGGTCATGCACCAACAAGCCGGTGTACCGTTAACCACTTACCATATTGGTGCCGATGAGACGGCTGGGGCGTGGACGCAGTCTGCAGCGTGTAAAAGTTCAGGCATTGCTCCTCATGACATCGCCAAAACCTTTATCCGGGAAATCATTAAACTGGGTAACAGCAAAGGGCTGGTAATGGCCGGCTGGAGCGACGGCATGATGGAAGCCTTACCGGGACTGCCAGAGTCCAACGTGTATGTGAATGTCTGGCAAACCTTGCCGGCAGGTGCAAGCAAAACGGTCAGTCAGCTAGCCGCAAGCAATACGCCGGCTGTGCTGTCACTCCCTGATGTACTGTATTTTGATTTTCCTTATCAGAACGATCCGCTTGAGCCGGGTTATTACTGGGGAGCAAAGTCGGTGTCACTAAAACGGGTCTTTGGCTTTATGCCTCAGTATCTGGGCCAGCACGCCGAGCTCTGGACTGACAGAATGGGTCAGCCTTACGACGACGAACCTACACAGAATGCAACCCCCGTACTGGGTATGCAGGCTCAGCTCTGGACCGAAATTACCCGCGATCAGCGCAGCGTTGAATATATGCTCTTTCCCCGCTTACTGGCATTTGCTGAACGAGCCTGGCATCAGGCCGGGTGGGAAGGCAAAGTGAGTCAGGCGGAGTTTTTGCCAGCGCTCAATCGCGATTTTTCCGAATTTACCCAAGTGGTGGCTAAACGCCACTACCCACGGCTGGTTAAAGCGGATATCAATGTCCGCATACCGCCACCGGGTTATCAAATCGACGCTCAACACCAATTGGAGCTGCGGGCCGCCATGCCAAATCTGAAGCTGGAATACAGCGCAGATGCCATCACCTGGCACACCTATACTGGCGCAGTGTCGGCAGACAATATCCATTTTGTGCGAGCGCGTTTAATTAACAGCCCTCACACCAGCCGAATTATTGCCGTGGAACCCTAATCAGCATGCTGACGACAGACCATAATTATATTTATATCGCTGCCCACAGGCGTAAATCAAAAAGTTGGTGCCTGGGCAACGACTGCAAGTTGAGAACAATTAGCTATGAAAAGTAACACGTATTTTATTGGTGTTGATGGTGGGGGGAGCCGTTGCCGGGTTCGCCTTGAAGATCAGCACGGCAAGTTACTGGCGACTGCCAGCAGCGGCCCGGCTAACATCATGCGCAATGCCGATGTGGCCGAAGCGTCTATTCGCCAGGCCTGCGCTCAGGCTATCAAGCAGAGCGGGCTGGATATTACCTTAGATCAGGTTGTGTTGTGTGCGGGCCTTGCCGGTGCCAATATTGCCGGGGCCAGCCAGGCCTTTTTGCAACGTCAGCTGCCCTTTGCTCAGGTTCACCTGTTCAGCGATTTGCACGCCGCCTGTGCCGGCGCACACCGGGGGAAATCCGGGGCGGTGATTGTGTGTGGAACCGGCTCATCGGCTACTCGTTATGCTAACCAGACTTTTACCGATTTTGGTGGCCACGGCTTTCCTATTGGCGATAAAGCCAGCGGTGCCTGGCTGGGGTTACAGGCCATTCAGCATACGCTGCTTGGCTACGACCATCTCGCGCCTCGCGATGCGGTATTTGACGTAGTGTCTGCGCACTTCAACACTAAGCAGTCCGAAGACATTGTGCAGCAGTGCAGTGGATTTAATTCTAACGACTACGCGGCCATTGTGACAGCGCTGATGCCCTTGTACCAAAGCGGTGACAGCGTGGTAGCAGGCTTTATTAAGCAAGGCCGCCACTATTTGCAGTGCCTTGCCGAACAAGCCATTGGTAACAGCGAACTCGAATTATGTTTAATTGGCGGACTGACCGCCGTTTACCAACCGTTATTAAGTGATGCCATACAGCAGCGGATCCAACCCTGCGCATACAGCCCGGAACAGGGCGCAATCTTACTGGCAAAACAAGCAGTAACATCCGGAGAGGGATAATGACCAACAGTATTATGGCGCAGGAGGCCCGTGAGGCCGCCACAGTAATTGCCGACCAGCTTAAACACAATAAGCCTGTGTGCGATGAGCTCGCCGAAACCTTACGTACTTTGCAGCCTAGTATGATCATGATGATTGCCCGGGGCTCTTCTGATCATGCCGGTGTGTTCGCCAAATATCTTTATGAAGTGGAGCTGGGTATTCCGGTGTGTGCCGCGGCACCTTCGGTATCGGGAATTTTCAATAAACAGCTTAACCTGAAAAATGCGCTGGTAATTGTGATTTCACAGTCGGGACGAAGCCCGGATATTCTGCATCAGGCCAAATTTGCCAGACAGGGCGGTGCTTACACGGTGGCGCTGGTCAACGATGAGTCTTCACCACTGGCTTCCATTTGTGATGCTGTGTTACCAATACGTGCCGGTAAGGAGCAGGCGGTGGCAGCAACCAAGAGTTATCTGGCCAGCTTGTCGGCGCTGTTGCAGTTATGTGCCGTATGGTCTGAAAACAAAGCCCTGGAAGCATCGCTTGCTGATTTGCCTGCGGCCATGCAGGCCGTGTGTGAACAGCCCCCACAGCTTAAAACCGAACATTTGCAGGGCGTTCAAAACTGTATAGTGTTAGGGCGCGCGTTTGGCTACGCGGTCTCCCGGGAAGTGGCGCTTAAACTCAAGGAAGTGCTGAGCATCCATGCCGAATCCTTCAGCAGTGCAGAATTTATCCACGGGCCGGTAACCCTGGCTGAAAAGCCCTTGTTGATTGTGGATGTGGACATTCCCGATGAGTCGCAGCCCTATCATCAGTCGATGTCAGACAATGTGCGCCAGCGAGGTGCTAACATGGTGAAAATGGACTGTGCCAACACGACCTTGCACAAAAGAGTGGTACCCTTACTGCTGATGCAGCGTTTTTACCTGGATATTGAGCAGGTGGCGATGGAAATGGGCCTCGATCCTGATACGCCGCCGGGGCTGAACAAAGTAACGGAAACCGTATAAATGAAGATGTGTGTACAGCGGGTGATCACCCCGGACGGTGTGCTGGAAAATACCAGCCTTACTATTGAAAATGGCGTTATCGTGGCAATTGAGCCGGCCGGCACCGAGCCGGTGCAGGCAGGTACGCTGATCCCGGGTTACTTTGATACCCAGGTAAATGGCGGCGGAGGCGTGTTATTTAATCAGCAGCCAGACGCTGCCAGTCTGGATAAGCTGGCGCGGGCTCACCTGCGTTTCGGTACCACCTCAATGTTACCCACGTTAATCACTGATGGTGAGCCGGCCATGGCAAGAGCCGCAGATGCCATTGCCGAAGTGATAGCAAACGACCACCCCACTATCGTAGGTGTGCACTTTGAAGGACCGTTTCTTAACGTGGCCAAAAAAGGCGTCCACGAAGCGGGCTTTATTCGCCATCCCAAAGACAGTGAACTGGCCATTTTATCCCGCCAGGATCTGGGCCGGGTGTTAGTGACCGTGGCACCGGATAATGTGGACGTTGGATTTATTCGCGAGCTGGTGGCAGCCGGTGTGGTAGTGGCGTTGGGGCACAGCAATGCTACCTACGAACAGGCCATGGCAGCGCTGCAAGCTGGTGCCAGCGGATTTACCCATTTGTACAATGCCATGTCGGCCCTGCAATCCCGCGCGCCGGGAATGGTAGGAGCGGCACTGAATAGCAGCGATGCCTACTGTGGCCTGATTGTGGATCATCATCACGTACACCCTCAAAGCGCTGCGCTGGCAATTAAAACTAAAACCGCACAGCGCACCATGCTGGTTACCGATGCCATGGCCCATGTGGGCACAGACTTAACCGAACTGGCCTTTTTTAATACCGTTATCGAGCGTCATGGCGATAAGCTGGTGACGCCGGAAGGAACACTGGCCGGTTCTTGTCTGGATATGCATACCGCGTTACTAAACTGTCACCGCGACCTGGGCTTTACGCTACCAGAGGTAAGTACTATGGCCAGCCATACGCCCGCCTGCTTTATGGGCAAGGAGCAACACCTTGGCAGTATCGCAGTAGGGCAAACGGCCAATTTAATATTGCTCGACGATGCACTTAACATTGAGACCATTTGGTTGCGCGGCAACGCCGTTGCTAACGGAGAGATAAGCTTATGAATACGCAATCTGTTGCCCAACCGGGTAGTCGCAGTCTGATGCCGGTACTGACCATTGGTTTGTTATTTTTTATCTTTGGTTTTGTCACCTGGCTTAATGGCGCCCTGATCCCTTTTTTGCAAATGGTGTGCGAGCTCAGTGAAATGGAAGCGCTGTTTATCGCCTTCTGCTTTTACGTCGCCTACGTGGTGATGGCCCTGCCAATGGCCAAAATCCTCGAGCGTACCGGCTATAAAAAAGGGATGTCGCTGGGCCTGGCGATGATTGCCGGCGGCTGCCTGCTGTTTGTGCCGGCTGCGTTGAGCAAAACGTTTATTATCTTCTTACTTGCCCAGTTTGTGGTGGGATCCGGCCTGACCATTCTGCAAACCGCTTCCAATCCGTTTATTGTGCACCTTGGATCGCCAGACAGTGCCGCGGCGCGTATTGCCTTTATGGGCCTGTTGAATAAATTTGCCGGCGTACTAGCACCGCTGATTTTTACGGCTTTGGTGTTGGGTGATTTCGGCCATGTTAACCAGGTATCTCTGGCACAGATGAGCGAAACCGAGCGCAATATCCAGCTCAACGAGATGTCTTTCAAGCTTATTCAGCCCTATATCGGTATGGCGATTGCGCTGGGATTGTTAGCGCTGGGGTTAATGAAAGTTAATCTGCCGGACATTCGCTTTGAGGATGAAAACAGCGCTACTGAAGTTTCCGGCTCGGTAATGCAGTTTCCGCATTTGGTGCTTGGCGCGCTAGCCCTGTTTTGTTACGTGGGAGTGGAAGTCATTGCCGGCGACACTATTGGCCTGTACGGCTCTTCACTGGGTGTTGCCAATGCTACCTCACTCACCTCATTTACCATGACCGCCATGGTGGTGGGCTATCTGCTTGGCTTGGTGTGTATTCCCCGGGTTATTTCACAGGCTGCTGCATTAAAGTCATCCGCCGGACTTGGGCTGGTGCTGACAGTCGCTATTTTGCTGGGTTCGGACGACTCTACTTTGCTGTCCTCCCTGCTCTGGGGCTGGTTGGGCTTGCCCGTAGTACCGGATACCATTGCTATGATTGCGCTGTTAGGGTTAGCTAACGCTATGGTTTGGCCAACGATCTGGCCTTTGGCGCTGGCCGGTTTGGGTAAATTTACCCCGCAAGGTTCAGCTATTCTGATTATGGGTATTGCCGGTGGTGCAATTTTACCACTGGCCTATGGCGGCCTTGCCGATGTGCTCTCTTCACAGCAGGCTTATGCCATTATGCTCCCGTGTTATTTGTTTATTGGCTACTACGCCATCTTTGGTCATAAAAAAGCGAGCTGGTAATAATCAGATGTTCGCAGCATGAACGCTGTGCGTAACAGATGTGTGTGACCTCTTGCCCCGCTAGCGGGGCTTTTTTGCTGGTATCAGCCGTCTGCCATGCCACTGGCATAGGATACAACCTGATTGCGCCCGGCGTTTTTAGCTTTATACAGCGCTTTGTCGGCGCGACTAACCAGTCCGTCATCAGAAATATTGGCGCTGATGGTTGCCACACCAATGCTGCAGGTAATAGTAATGTTATTGGTGAGCGTCATTGCTTCAACGGCAAGACGGATCCGATCGGCCAGCTCATGTGCTTGCTCGCCTGGTGTTTCCGGCAATATAACTAAAAATTCCTCGCCGCCATAACGACCAACCGAGTCTGGTTGTCTGATATTGCTGGCAATACACATGGCCAGATCATGGAGTACTTTATCGCCGGTCTGGTGGCCATGGTTATCGTTGATGTCTTTGAAATGATCTACATCGATCATCAGGATGGAAAACGCACGGTGGTAACGCTGATACGCCAGGTAGCTGCGACTAAGCCGGTCCATTATGGCGAAGCGACTGGCAACGCCGGTAACAGTATCGGTATTGGCCTGACGTTCCAGTTCCTGTGTACGTTGTTTTACTTTTTCTTCCAGTGACCTATTAGTTTCTTCAAGCTCTGTTCTGAGGCTTTCGAGCTCGGCATTGCGTTGCTTTAGCATATCAATACTGGGAATGCTGATAAGCGTGGGCATTAAGCGCCATAAACAAACTGCAGTCACAATGGATATCACACCGGTAGAGAACTTAATAACACCCTCTATAAAATAGTAGCCATGCCATATGTTAATGAGCCCGGCCAGGTGTGAAGCACCGCAAAAGGCAATAAATCCGCCAAACAACATGGCAATGCCATTAAAGCTCAGATCTTTGCGCTTGTGCAGAAAATAAAAAATGCCGAAGGGGATCAACGAGTAGGCCATGACCGTTAACAGGTCGCCGCCGAGATGTAAAAATAGCAGATCCCAACGCCACAACAGGCAGTGCCCGTGGGGCATCAGGCTTCCATCAAATAGTCGGTCCAGCATGCCGTCTCCATTGTAGCAGCATAAGTGACGTGGGTATTTGACTCCCAAGGCGTCACTGCTTAAAGTCTTCACTCCATTGAGCTTAATGCTAAATTGCGATAACAGCCAAAATTTAGGGCATTATTTTAGTTGTTCAGGTAAATAATGCGGCCACCTCATGCCAGCGGGCCTCGTTTTCTGCCACCAGTAATTTACCCGTTACCTGAGGAGTGTAATCGGAGCCGTCAAGCATGCGGGCGACCGCTCCGGCCTCATTACTGATCAATAACCCGGCCCCGTGATCCCACAGATTAAGCGTTCCCTGAAAGATAACAAAGGCGGTTGCGCCGGTGTTAAGCAGGCGGTACTCGGCCGCCGCACAGCGGTAGTCCATAACTCTGCCCATCTGCATTACGGCCTGTAGGGCTCGCGGTCTGTCGGCGCCTTTTGACACTCCAAAAGAAAAGCAGCCCATGGTTTCGCTAAGCGGTAGTGAAGACTGTTTACCGGTCTTCAGCGGGCGGTCTTTGCCGTCCACCCGATCAAAGGCGCCCTGACCTTTAATGGCCCACATATAATCGCCGCTGATGGGTTCAAAAATGATCCCGGCGACAACTTCACCATAGCTGGCAACACTCAGCATCACGCCAAAATTTACTGAGCCATTGGCGTAGTGCCAGGTGCCATCAATGGGATCTAACACAAAGCTAAGTGCTGCCTTGTTGAAATGAGACAAAGCCGCCGGGTCCTGGTAAACACTCTCTTCGCCAATCAACAGAGCGTCGGGATAGAGGGCTTGAAGTTTATCCAGAATAAAGCTTTCGGCTGCCTGATCGGCAATGGTTACCAAATCGTGATGATTTTGCTTTTCTTCAACCTGGTCACTGGCAAGGTTTCTGAATCGCGGCATTATTTCGCTATCTGCAGCCTGACGGCAAATATCGGCTAATTGATGTAGTTGTTCGCTGTTCATCATTGTCGTCCTGTTGTGATGGGTTACTCTGCTTATACTGACATCTTTAGCTTTGTGTGCCAGTGATCTTTTTATGATAGCGATTTGCCAGTGTGGTAAGTGGCTTATAACCGCCGTGATAACCTCACCGCAGAACGTGATTAAAATAACCTGCGGACTGATCTACAATGCCAGACCCGTTATCGGTCCCGTCAACACGGTTCACTTTTTTCAGTAGAGTGCTAATGCTTAATAAATTGTTGTTATTACCCGTAAAGGGCCTGGTTACTATTTTGCCCTTTGCCATTACTATTTACTTTTTGGTCTGGCTGGTCAGTTCCACCGAGGCTTTGTTATCGCCGCTTATTCCCGCGCAATATTACTTTCCGGGCCTGGGGGTAGTAACGGTTATCCTGGTACTAACAGCCATCGGTATTCTGATTAATGCATACTTGTTTAACTGGGTTATTTTACTTGGTGAGCGCCTGTTTGCCCGTGTGCCGGTGGTAAAAACCTTATTTGGCGCCGTGCAGGATGCAGTAGAACTGTTTGAGGTTAAAAAAGAGAAGGAAGCCAAAAAGGCCGTTGCCGTTGAGCTGGATAATGGCATTAAACTGGTGGGGTTTATGACCAGTGAAAAAGTCGCCAATAAGCTGTTTCCCGGCGAAGATAAAGTGGCGGTGTACCTGCCGTTAAGCTATCAGATCGGGGGGTATACTATTTACCTTGAGCGAGACAAAATAACGCCACTGGATATCGACGTTGAAACGGCCATGCGTATTGCGGTGACCGGCGGTAACTCAATTGAGAAAGACGCTAAATAGACCTTGAATGAGGGACTGTCCAGCAAAGATATCGGATCGTTTAGTTATGAAGAAAACTATCAAAAAGCTCGACAATAACGTAGTTAAAGCGCTGACCCTGGCCTGCGAGACCGCTAAGGACTGGGGAGTTGGGTTTGCGTGGCTCACTCATACTGCCCGTTATGAGCAGTTTCCTGGGAGCCTGATGGTGACTTGTGTGTTTGAACACGACGAAGACGTACGACAGCTCACTATTGAAGAAAACGATAAAAAGCTTCGTCAGTTGATTCAGCAGCATCTGTTAAAAGTTGGGATAAAGGTAAAGGATATCCGTCGTCATGTGTGCTTCGACAGTGAAGAGAGCTGTGAGCGTGAGCACAGCGGTGACTGGCAGAAAAGGTTAATTCACTGCTACAGGGATTTATAAGCAATTTGTCGGGGAAGCTATTGTAGCTTGATACATCTGCTTTTTATGTGGTTCTGTTGTGGCGAATTGTTGGTCGACAAAAAGATCAGGGAAAGCGTAGGCTCGTCACGGACGACGAGCCAGGGCAGGCGGGCAGGACGCCCGCTCTGCCTCGTTAGGTTTCCCCTTTTTGTCTACCAACATGCTGTTTCGCCACTTAGAACTGAGCGGGGTCCAGGGGTGGCCTCAC
>JAYZXK010000013.1:0-8159 GCA_036141415.1 Pseudomonadota bacterium | reverse complement strand
GGCCTACCCGGGTATTGGTGCTGTATAACAATTTGCCGTCGCCGGTCCACTGCTGCAAATACACGTAGCTGTTTTCAAAGGTTACCCGCCTGGCCAGTCCGCCTGCAGTGGGGATCACATACACTTCGGTTGCCCCTTCATAGTTAGCGGTAAAGGCGATTTGTGTTCCGTCTGTCGAGAACACCGCTCGTTGTTCCTGCGCCAGATTAGTAGTCAGACGGCGGGTGGCTGCGTTTGTCATGTCATGTAACCAGAGGTCGCCTTCGGCGGTAAAAACTACCTGGTTATCGTGCAGGTCCGGGTCGCGGTAATAGCCGGATTTGGCCATGGAGTGGAAGGACATGAGCAACAGGCTCATGCCGACAATAGTTCGTTTTTTCATGGTGTTATTCACTTTGTCGTCGTTTTTTATAGTTGGTCGTGCTCAGGGCAGTAAACGAGAGAAAGTCAGTAAAGTCAAACCGGGGCCGACAGATGGCAGTAAATCCCGGTTTGCTGGCAGGAGCAGGGCTAATGCTAATCTTCTTCCAGTTGAATAAGGTCACCCGGCTCGCAATCCAGTGCCTCACACAGGGCCAGTAGTGTGGAGAAACGAATAGCTTTGGCTTTACCGGTTTTCAGGGTCGACAGGTTAGCCATGGTGATACCAACGCGTTCAGACAACTCGGTGAGTGACATCTTGCGTTGCAGCATGACCATATCCAGATTGATTTTAATGGTTTTAGACATAATTATATGGTCAGTGTTTGTTCTTGTTTCATCTGAAAAGCGTACTCAAGGATCTGGGCCAGTACCAGCAATGCTCCGCTAATCAGGATCCCTTCAATGGGTATTGAAACATAGGGGGAAAGTTGCAGCTGCTCATGAAATTCACCGATTTCAGCCAGTATCGCCATGCCGCACAGGTAGGTAATAAAAGGCGAAACAATGCTATAAACCAGGATAATCAAGCCCAGCTTTTTTACATAAACGACATTTTCTAAATCAAAAATACGCTGACTAGCCAGGTTAGCGAACAATTTACGCAGGTTATAAAGCGCGAGCAAACTGAATATACCGCTAATGAGTATTCTGTCTGTATTGGCAATAAAAAAGGCAGCCTGGCCGCTGGTATTATTTAATTTGAGCTTGCCATCAACCTGCATAATCTCACTCGCTGCTGCGGTAACATCATTAGTAATTACCCTGGCGTTAAACAAGTATTCGATATCAGTATGACGCTCGCTGATTTCCCCGGGAATATTTAATCCGACAACGAGGATAAATCCAACTCCCACAACCATTGCAAGTACGCTTAAATAATAAAGAAAATCGAACCACATCTTGAGCGCCGGGGTGTATTTAGGGGCCGGTAACTGGCTGCTGGTATTCATAGTGTCTGATGATTCCTGATTATTCATGGTCGATTCCTTGCTCGTTATGCTGACTATTACTTTAGCGCTTGTTTCCTCTTTTGCAATAATTATTTATTGAAAAACAGTAAATGATTATCGTTTTTCGTTATTTTTATTTACTGTTTAGCTACTTATATTAAGCGCTAATTCTGTAACAAAATGTTGTGAACGCTTGCAATACTCATGGTGGTTGGTTAAATTCTGCGCATCATCTTATGCGGAGTTAGCGCCATCATGAACAACTAAGCCTGTCGTCCATTTTTTATCGTTATTTTTTTTGGATCTACAGGGTTAGTCGGCGTAGCTCACTGTCGTAATAGTATGGCGTTTTACCGGCGCGATACTGCACCTAAATATTTGCCTGTGCTGCTAAGCTGAAGCCCGCTTATCGGGAGGCGCTAATGCCGATACTTCAAGCTCACAATCTTAGTTATCAACTGCCGGCGGGCGACACACTTTTTCATTCTGTTTCGGTATCGATGTCTTGCCGCTGTGTGGGGCTGGTGGGCCGTAATGGCGCTGGTAAATCGTTACTGGCTGCAATATTGACTGGCGAGCGGAAACCCTTTGGGGGTATGGTTAATTGCGATGCCGATATTGGGATATTCCGCCAGCAACCTTCGCACTTGCTGGCGAGTGAAGCGACTATCGCCGAATTTCTTGGTGTGGCACCTGTACTTGATGCGCTTGCGCGAATAACCAAAGGTGAATGCACTGACCATTTGTTTGAGACGGTGGGCGAGCAATGGGATTTACCTGCCCAGCTTGCCAGGGAGCTGAAAGCGCTGGGACTACCTGATGATCCGCGAACACGATGCGCGACGCTCAGTGGCGGTCAGCTGGCAATTCTGCGGTTATGGCAACTCTTTAGGGGGCAGCACACCCTGTTAATTCTGGATGAGCCCTCAAATCATCTGGATTGCCATGCCCGGCGCTGGCTACAAGTGCAACTTCAATCCACTGCGGCAGCGGTACTGCTGATAAGTCACGACCGCGAACTATTGCAGGGAATGGAAGAAATCTGGGAGCTTAATCAAACCGGGATAACGGTGTATGGCGGTAATTACGCCCACTATGCTGCACAAAAGCAACTCAATGAGCAGGCATTAAACCGCCAGATCGAAACGCTGCAAAAACAGCAAAAGCAAGTGCAGCAACAAGCCCAGCGAAGCCTTGAGAAGGCCGCGCAACGGGCTGCGCAGGGGCAAAAACTGCGGGGCAGTCAGGCTAAATGTTTACTGGATAAACAAAAGGACCGCGCAACGGCCAGTGCCGCCAGTCGCAATAAAAATATCGAAGGCAGGCAAAAACAATTACAGCAACGAGCGAGCCAGTTGCAGTCAGCACAATGCTTAACGCCAAAACAGGCTATTCATTTATCATCAGTTAATGCGGGCAACACAAAGGCCATCACTCTCCTTAACTGCGTGCTGGCATTTGGCAGCTCACAGCCAGTTAATTTGCAGGTGGGGGAAGGGGATAAACTGCACCTGCAAGGCGGTAACGGCAGTGGTAAATCCACGTTATTAAAAACGCTGACAGCTCAGCTACCGCTGCAAGCTGGTGAGCTGCATATTAATACCCCGCTGTGTTATCTCGATCAGCATTTTAGCTCGGTACTCCCCATGCTCAGTTTACTGGATAACCTTTTACAACAGTGCCCGGAGTTAAGCGAGTCTGACGCGCGTACCTTACTGGCTGGTATCGGTTTTCGCCGCGACAGTGTTTTTAACCCGGCGGAAACCTTAAGTGGCGGAGAGAAAATGAAACTGGCTATGTTAATCGTCAGTCACCAGCCGCAGCAGCCATTTTTGTTACTCGATGAGCCCGACAACCACCTGGATTTGAACGCAAAAATTCTGTTGGCAGCAGCGCTTAATCGGTATCAGGGCGGCTTTATTTTAATTAGTCACGATAACGCATTTGCGGATGAGGCCGGGGTTAAAAGTGACTATCAACTTACCCGTGATGAAAGCCAGGCATCATTTGGTGCTGGCATTTTGTCAGACGTTACTGTACAAGGGCGGTAAATTAACGTAGGTACTACGCTTTTATGAGTCATGAGCAGCAGTGAAAGTTTATCCTCAAGCCGGAATAGACCGGTTATATTTTGGCATGACCATGACCCAGGTACGCGATGCCTGGGGGCAACCAGAAGACATATACCACTTCCATCCGCTGTGCGACAGCCTGGAGGAGCGGGATGTGGTGTGGCAATACACCAACGGTACTGAGCTGAGTTTTTCATCCTGCGACAATTTTGTGCTCGGCACGATTTCGGTATCATCCGTCGAAGCCGAGCTGGAAGGTAAATGTTTAATTGGTAAATCGATTCTGGAGATTCGTTTAATGTTTCCTGAACTGGAATTAGACGATGATTTCGACGATTTTGGCCAGGACTACCTGTTAGCCGACAAGGATGTATCACTGTGGGTGGTAGCTGGTAAAGTGGACACCATTAGTCTGTACCCGGACTATGATGAACATGGCAGCATGAAAGTGAATCAACCGCGTAGCGAGCAGGGCAGTTAAACGATTACTCATTATTATTAAGAGCATGGCATGACGACATTTGTAAAACCAATAACCCTTAGTGCTAACGGCGTGGAGCTGGTGCCATTGGAAGCCGCTCATGAGGGAGGTTTAAAGGCTGCCGCCGCCGATGGCGAATTATGGCAAATACGGGTGACTTCGGTACCTGAGCCTGACGCAACAGCCGATTATATTGGCGACGCTTTGCGTGGGCGCGACGCCGGTGACCGATTTGCCTTTGCGGTTATCGAGCAAGCAACAGGAAAAGTGCTGGGTACCACCAGTTACCACGATATTCTGCCTGCGGTTAAACGTCTTGAAATTGGCTATACCTGGTACGCCAAAAGCGTCCAGCGAACCCATGTTAATACTACCTGTAAGCTGCTGATGCTGACCCACGCGTTCGACATACTCAACTGCAACGTTGTAGGATGGCGCGCCGATAATTTCAACTATGCCAGTCAGCGTGCCATAGAACGTTTAGGAGCGAAAAAAGACGGTGTGATCCGAGGCCATCATATGCGCCGTGACGGCACTATCCGTGATACCGTGATGTACAGCCTGCGTCAGGGAGAGTGGCCGGAAGTACGCGCCCACCTTAATTATTTGTTAAGCCGCTACCGCTAAAACCCTGTTATTATAATGCCTTAGCCTGGCGAATAAACGTTTTGCATTGCGTAATAAAAGCATTGCTCTGGGCGCTGGCCTCACCATCGCGCGCGTAATTCAAAGCGATAAAAGCCTGACAGATTGCCTTAAATTGACTGGCCGATTGGGGAGCTAGCCGCCGGGCTGCGCGTTCGGCAAAGTGCTCGGGACCGTCATTGTGACGTTCAAGACCGGTGATCTGTTCAGCCTTTTGGCTGGCCTGTAAAAACCAGCGAAGGTTGGCTGGTGGGCGTTTACGCTGCCAATGCGGGATAAAGTATAAAGCCAGCAGTAGTCCGATAATCATGCAAATTCCCAGCATCAGGTACATTATGCGCCGGGGCGTCACTTTACCCAGCAACAGCGCTAACAAATTTTGCTGGCGCTCAGCATCGAAACCAAGTACCCAACGGCTCCATTGATAATCCATCAAACTGTACAGGTTACGCAGTTCGGCAAACAGAGGGATTTGTTGCAGGCGGGCCATCTGGTTGTTAACCAGAAACGATTCTTCATCCACCGCTTGTTGCAATCCCATTTGGATCCGGGCGGGAGCAACTACACCGCTGGGATCAAAGCGCACCCAGCCACGGCCCTCTAGCCAGGCCTCTACCCAGGCATGGGCATCATACT
The DNA here is from genome assembly GCA_036141415.1 of Pseudomonadota bacterium. Lineage (GTDB taxonomy): Bacteria > Pseudomonadota > Gammaproteobacteria > Enterobacterales > Alteromonadaceae > Alteromonas. Next base: position 2,952 of record JAYZXK010000013.1, on the reverse strand, counting down.
GATAGATACTAAGCACTTTAGGTTGCAACAATTCGCCGCCATGATACCCGGCTACCATTCTGGCCGGGATACCCAGTAATCGCAGCACATAGCTCATGGCACTGGCGTAGTGTGAACAAAACCCCTCGCGGTGAATAAATAAAAAGTCATCAACGGGATTATCTGGCATAGGCGGTGGCGTAAGCGTGTAGCGAAAACCTTCATCCGCAAAATAGTCCATCACCGCCTGCACCCGTGCTATCTGCGTAGGATTGTCAGCAGCCAGCTGTTCGGCCCATGCCTGGGTTTGTGGATTCACGGCAGTATTATTAGGCAACTGCAGGTTCATGCGGCTGTCAATACTATACAATGTCTGATCCATGGGGGTTCCTGGGTAGGAGCGAACCCGATAAGCGCGCCTTGAGGTAATCGGTGTTTCACTGAGTAGCGAGTAGTCACGGCTTTGCCAGATGGCCTGTGAACTGTTCAGGTCGTCGGGTATGCCTACGTCTATGCTGAATAGCCAATGCTTATTAGTGGGCTCAGTTATTACCTCATACTCCCACCAACTGCCACTCACCCGGGGCTTAAACTCGTTGTTAAGTAAACGATATTGCCGGCGTACCTGTTTGCGAAGCGGGCTCACCGACCACTGTCTGCCATCGAAGTATTCCAGCGTCAAGGCTCGCCAGTAGCGTTCTGGAGCAGGAGGGATCGCATCATTGAATGTAGCTCTGAAGGCCAGATCAGACGATTGTGCCAGGTTGGCAATATCACCGGGAGTTACCGTATCAGATAAGCCGGTTTCGGTGCTCTTGGATACCGGCATTTTCCATAATGGTGGCAGCTTGGGCAAAATCAGAAACAGCAATATAGCAATAGGCAGTGCCTGTAGACTCATCACAGACAACCGTTTGATGTGCCAGGGTAAGTGCTGGGAAGGTGAAAAATATCGACCTATGGCAACTAACAACGACAAGGTGAGCAGGCCATAAAATAACGTCATCACAACCGACTGATGAAAAATAAATCCCATACCAATAATAAACAGGCAGGTACAGAACAGGTGAAATAAGTCACGGGGTCGGTTGATAATAATGAGTTTTAAGGCGCCAGCAAGGACAAGCAGGTTTACCATGGTCAGCAACAAACCAATTTGCAAACTGAACCAGCCCAGACACAGGCAACATAAAACACCCAGCAAATTAATCGTACGCAGTGAGGGCATAGGCTGATACCAGCCAAAATACATGACAAGGCGAATGCCGGTTGCGCATAATGAGATTAGCAGGACCCAGAATAATAAGGGCTCGAATAAACTTACACTTAAAATGCAAAATACCAGGGCAATGAGGGCACTGGCGGTTTGATTTCTGATGGGTTTATCAATCGGCTGCATAGTCTTGCTCGGGTTGCCGGTAACGGGCCAGTGATTTCAGGCAGCGGTGTTTGTGGGCCTCACCGGTTGAGGGTTCGATACGTTTGTTGCCAATATTCAGGCCAAACACATGTTGTCGGGAAGATAACCGGTTGATTTGATAAGTCAGCAGACCCAGCGCTTTCTCCAGCGGTTCACCAGCATAAGTATCAAGGCTCAGCCAGCCGCCTTCCTGCTGGGTCTGGTTAAAGGTTTTGGTACTCAGTTCGCCGCCTTTGGCCGCCTGTTTCCAGGCGACTCTGTTCATCGGATCACCAGGCTTGAACGCGCGTAATGAGTCAAATTCATCAATCCCGGCTACATTGCCAGCGGTATCGCCCTGGCTGGCGTCGGTGGAGGTCAGCTTTAAGGCCGAGGCAATGGGCTTGGGATAGATAGCCAGCGATTTATTGAAATCCAGGTGAGTCCAGCAGCGAAATAGCCCCAGCGGATAGGTGGATGAAAGTGTAATTCGTGGCAGTCGGAAGATACCCCGCCGGGCAGCGGGCAGCAGTAATTTAACTTCGCGATCCTGATCTGCGCGTCGATGCAGCAAAGCCAGAGACGTGCCCCGTAATTGAATATGTAAACCACCATAAAAGGGTATGTCTTCTTTATTCACGTGCAGTTGTAAGCACAACAGGGCATGCTCTGAAACGTAGACCGGCTGGATATCCTTTAATGACAGCGACACGGCGGTAAAATTACGGTAGCTGACAAATAAGTGGAGTAAGAAGAAAGCCAGCAGAAACTGGCACAATATCAGCATCAGATTGTTCTGATAATTGGTGCCTAAAATAAACAAACCCACACAGGTAAGCAGGTAGCCAAAGCCAAATCGGCTGGGGAAAATAAACACGTTTTTCAGATTTAGCTGGTAGCGTGGACTCGGCGGTATCCGTCGCTGTAGCCAACGATTATGAAGATTATCAACCGACCGTTTAAAGCGCGAAACCATCAGGCAGCGAGTGGGTCGGTAAGGTCAAGGATCCGCTGGCTGAGCAGGCCATCATCACGGTAGTCGGTTTGACTGCCACGCAGGCGGTGCTCGGCAACGGCAATAAAAATCGCCTGCAAATCTTCGGGCAATACAAAATCCCGCTGATGCAGCAGTGCCCAGGCTTGTGCGGCGCGCATCAGTGCTTTACTCGCCCGGGGCGAGAGTGGGTAGGGAAATTCGCTATTATCACGACTTTGATTTACCAGTCGCAGCAAATAATCCAGTATCGGTTCGCTCACATGAATGCCGCTAACCTGTTTTTGGAAAGCCTGTAATTGTTCAGCGCTTAATACCTGACTGGCTGGTTTGTGATGATCGCTGCTAACATTCACTGATTCACGCAGCATGCGTTTTTCTGCTTCGCCGTCCGGATAGCCCAGACTGATACGCATTAAAAAGCGGTCTAGCTGAGATTCTGGCAGCGGATAGGTACCGGCCTGATAACTGGGGTTTTGGGTCGCGATAACGAAAAACGGCGAGGGCAGTGAATGAGTGTTGCCATCAATGCTTACCTGATTCTCTTCCATGGCCTCGAGCAATGCACTTTGCGTTTTCG
>JAYZXK010000012.1:0-4736 GCA_036141415.1 Pseudomonadota bacterium | reverse complement strand
AGACCTTTTTTGTAGGAGCCAGTATTGGCGTAATTGAAATTGATGAACCAGGGTATACCGCTGCGGCCTTAATCAAAGCGGCCGACAATGCCTGCTATAAAGCGAAATCGCTTGGGCGCAATCGATATTGCGTATTTACCTTATCGGAAGCACAGCAAGCGGTGGATCAAAATGAGAGTAAGGTGCTTCAACTGCTGCAGCAAGCCTTGGAACATGACGGTTTTGAGTTATTTTTCCAGCCTATCGTCAGCCTTGAGGGGCAGCAGGAAATGATTCACGGCGAGGTATTGTTACGTTTAATCGGTGACGATGGCGAATTTATCAGCCCGGGACTATTTATTCCGCTGGCCGAACAACACGGCATAATGAATAAAATAGACTGGTGGGTGGTTGAAAATACACTCCGGTTTTTACAAAAGCACCCTGCTATTTGTCAGCGGGTGGATAAAATTGCAATCAATCTCTCAGGCGTAACACTCAGTGATGAAAAAACGTTGAGGCGAATTTGTCACAGGATCCAGTACCTGAATATTCCCACCGAAAAACTGTGTTTTGAAATAACCGAAACGTCGGCCGTCACCAATTTAACCGCTGCCAAATGGTTTATCAGCGAGCTGAGAAGTCTGGGGTGCCGTTTTGCTCTGGACGATTTCGGTGCGGGTATGTCCTCGTTTACGTATCTGAAAAACCTGGATGTTGATTACGTTAAAATTGATGGCTCTTTTGTACGCAACATGGCCAGTAATAAAATTGACTATGAGACGGTAAAATCCATTAACAATATTGCCCACAGCATGAATAAACAAACTATTGCTGAATTTGTGGTAGATGAAGCTACCCGTGATGCATTAGTTGGGTTGGGGGTAAATTACGGTCAGGGTTTTGCGCTGGGGTACCCTGAGCCGCTGGAAAACTTGTATTCTGACACCAAGTTAGCGATAGTTTAGTTTGTAATTTTACATTATCGGAGGATTTATGGGCTTACTCGACGCACTCATGGGCAATGCCAGTGAAGTAGATGTAGCTGAGGTTCAGGAAGAGCTGGCACCAATATTGGGCGACAGTGAAAGGGTGGTAAGTGCTTACAAACTGGTGAGGGATTTAATAGTTTTTACCAGTAACCGGTTTATGTTTATCGACAAGCAGGGCATGACTGGTCGCAAAGTGGATTACCACTCCATTCCCTATAAAGCGATCACCCAGTTTAAGGTAGAAACTGCTGGTCATTTCGACCTCGACGCTGAACTTAAAATCTTTGTGTCAGGGCAATCCACACCGCTTGAGTTTGAACTCAAATCAGAGACCGCCCAGGGCGTACAAAAATCCCTAGCCAACGCAATGTTTTAAAACGCCCTGGCGTTTTAAAATCCCGGAGGCCTGCAAAAAGCTTATGCTTTTTGGCAGTCCCGGAAACGCATTGCGTTGTCCGGGAGCCCCTCACAGATTGGCGTTTTAGATATAGCCTTTCGGGATCACCCTACCAAGTTGTTTAAATTAGCAATTCAGCCAAGCAACGTGCGCTGAAAAAACTGCACGGCTTGCTGGTACATCTGTAGCGCCAGTGCGCCGTCATACCGCTCGCCCTCATCGCGCATAAAGGCGTGTACGGCGTTTACTTCCTGCCACTGGTAATTGAGGCCGCTGGCTACACATTGCTGATAAATCTTCAAACGCCCTTCGGCCGGCACGTGGGGATCTTGTTTACCCCATACAAAATACACTTCGCCCTGAATGTCGGCCATGCGGTTGAAGCTTTGGTCTGCGTCGCTGGCTGGCAGAGTGTCGCTGTGAATGTCGGTGGCATACAGGCAAAACGCGCTGGCCACAGCCGGATTAATTGCTGCCCGGTACGCCAGGTGGCCACCAAGGCAGACGCCCATGGCTCCCACGGCGCCGGTGCAGTAAGGCGCGGCTTTACAGTGCTCAATAATAGCGTCGAGGTCTGAGTCGTAACTGGTTAATGGCTTTTGCCACTTGTCGTTATTGCCTTTGTCTTTGCCCGCATCATCATAGCCAAGTACCGTACCAATGGGGTTCAGCTCGTGGAAGACTTCCGGCACAATCACCACAAAGCCGTGGCTTGCCATGATCGCTGCCGAGCGAGCGATGGGCGCAGTGTGCTGAAATATTTCAGAGTAAAAAACGATGGCCGGATAGCGTTGTTCACCGGCCGGACGATAAATATAGTTGCGCATGGTGCCGGTGGCTGTGGCCAGGTCTTCGCTGTGCTGAATGATTTGCATGGTATTTTCCGATTATTATTGATTAGGTATTGTAAATGTCATCAGGCAACAAACCACAGTAATTCCGCCAGGCTATGCAGGTGAACACTGGGTAGCACACTCACATCTTCACGACGTAAGTCCATGGGCCTATTTACCGCAATCCAGGCGGTTTGCAAACCCGCCCGGTGTGCGCCGAGTACGTCTTTTTCGAGGTTATCGCCCACGTGAAGGATTTCTTGCGGTGCGAGACCTAAAGTATTCGCCGCTTCATCAAACATATGGCGGTGAGGTTTGCTGGGTCTGCTCAGGCTGGCGTGATAGGTGGCAGTGAAAAATTCATCAATTCCTATTTGTACCGTGTCCACATTGCCGTTGGTAATGGCAATTAACGGAACTTTGGCGGCCAGCGCGGCCAGAACCTGCCTGACTTCATCAGTCACTGCAAAGTCGCTGCGGGCATGATAAAAATAATCAAATAACGATTGTGCCGCCTGGTGCCGCCGATCATCGTCTAACTTCTCTGCAGCCAGTCCGTGATACAGGGTTTCGTAGCGTAAGCGGCCCATGTCCGACGCTAACCCCTGGTTGCCTTTAATCAGGTCGCGCTTTATTGCGGCCCATTGTGCGGCGGGCAGGGCGGCGGTGGCCGGATGAAGCTCGGCAATCCGCTTGTTCAGGGCTCTTGTTGCGCTGGCAATAATGGGCTCGTTATCGTACAGGGTGTCGTCTAAATCAAAGGTCATGGCTTTAACCGGCGAAACCGGGCGGTAACATTGCATCAAAAATTCCTGACTGGCTGGTTAATCTTTCTTCTTACGGGCACGAGGGTGGGCTGTATCATACACTTTGGCTAAATGTTGAAAATCCAGATGAGTGTACACCTGAGTAGTCGACAGATTAGCGTGGCCTAATAACTCCTGAACTGCGCGTAAATCACTGCTCGACTCCAACACATGGGTAGCAAAAGAGTGGCGCAGTTTGTGCGGATTAATGCGCTGGTTAAGGGTTTGTCGCCGCGCCATTTCTGTGAGGCGGTTGCCTACCTGACGATTGGATATCCGTCGCTTCTGACGGCTGATAAACACTGCATCATCCAGGCCTGCGCCCCAATGACTGCGAACGGCCAGCCAGCGCTGCAGAGCCTTCCAGGCTTTACGGCCAATGGGCAGCAGGCGTTGCTTGTTGCCTTTACCTGTTACGCGTAACTGACGGTCGCTGGTAATGTGTTTTAGCTCCAGCGAAGTAAGCTCGCTGAGGCGTAAACCACATCCGTACATGAGTTCAAACATAGCCTGGTCGCGGATAACGATCTCTTCATCATCCGACTCATTCAGCAAGGCAGACATATCGTCCACCGACATTTGCTTGGGCAGGGGCTTCTCTGCTTTGGGGGCAGAAATACCTTCTACCGGGTCGGTGCTAATAACCTGATGGCGCAATAGGTATTTACAAAACGTGCGCAGTGCAGATAAGCGTAGCGCAGTACTGCGAGCGCCGAGATTTTGCTTGCGGGCAATGGCGACGGCTTTTTTTACGGCGGCCTGGTCCAGTTGCTGCCAGCTCGCCAGCTCCAGACTAAGAGCTATCTGTTCAAGCTGTCGGGCGTAATTTTTAATCGTGTGATCAGACAGGCCGCGTTCGTAACGCAGGTAATCAATAAACTTGTTCAGCCAGTGTTCGCAGTCCGGCGCCAGCGATGCAGGAGTGTCGGCTGCCGATGCACTCATCAGTAACGCAGTTTCTCGGGCAGAACGACATTAAGGACTTCGCGTAGCTGGTTTAACAGCAGGGTGTCCATATCGGGGGTAAAGTGGTCGGCATTGCGGCTGCCAACGGCCAGCACGCCTAAATTGCGGTTTTCTCCGAGCAGGATTAATGCGACGGATTCAGCCACTTCGTTGCCGAACATCAGCTGTTTTTCGTGCTGACTGAGGCGGCCAAAGAAGTACGGCCCTTGTTTAAAGCGCTTTTCCATAAACAGCCGTTGCTGTAATTCCGGCAGCGCATTCGCGCCACTAAACAGCTTGAGTTCCACACTCGCCAGTCCTAGTTCGTCCTGCAGGGTTTCCTGCAGTTTAAGGAGTATTTCGCCCACATCTTTGCAGGTTAACAGGCGCAGGTTTAAATCGGCATAGGCGCGGTAAATTTTTTCGTTTTGTTTGGCGATGCCAATCAACTGACTGAGTTTATAGTTGAGCAGACGCACTTTTTTGCGCAGCTGCTCACTTTGCAATTCTACCAGTGACACGCTGCCTTTTTGCAGGTGGGGGATTTGCAGCGCTTCTAAAATACTCGGGTGCTGAATAAAAAAATCAGGATTCTCGACCAGATACTGACTCACTTGTTCGGCAGTCAACTCGCCTACCTCAGGAAAGTCGGTATCAAACTGCAGTGTTGTATTGGCCTGACCTGATAGTTCATTCATATATTTATTGTTCCGTCGTATACATGCTCAGCCGGTCCGGTCATTTTTAATGGGCTTCCTGGCCCTTGCCAGCGGATGCGTAAGCG
>JAYZXK010000011.1:0-8331 GCA_036141415.1 Pseudomonadota bacterium | reverse complement strand
GCTACGTCCAACCCATCGCCATTTTTAATGAAACCGAAATTACCGAACACCGTGCCTATTTTGATCGGCTTCTTGAAAAAACCCTTGCTGAAGGTGGCGACAGCTATTCGATCAGCACCGCTCATTTAAAATATGCTCTTTAATTTCCTGCCGTTCGAAGAAGCGCAGACCGCCGTATATGCGGTAGGGAAGGCTCTGATGCAGCAAGGCTTCTTCCAGTACCCGTGACTGGGCGTTGTTGCGATATAAAATGGCCACTTCTTTTAGCTGATTCCCCTGGTTATGCCAGTCGGAAATCTGCGCAACAATAAAGCGGGCTTCATCGAGATCGTTGAACCCGGCATAAATCGAAATCGGTTCGCCATCGTCGCCGTCGGTCCACAATTCTTTACCCAGCCGGCCCTGGTTATTATCGATAACCGTATTGGCGGCTTTAAGTATGGTCGCGGTAGACCGGTAATTCTGTTCCAGGCGAATGGTTGATGCGCCGTCGAAGTCTTTCAGGAAGTGCTGGATGTTATCCACATTCGCGCCACGCCAGCCATAAATAGACTGGTCGTCGTCACCAACAATCATAATATTGTTGTCCTGATTACACAGCAGGCGTAACCAGGCGTACTGGATATTGTTGGTGTCCTGGAATTCGTCTACCAGCACGGCGCGGAAGCGGCGCTGGTAGTGAGCCAGCACGTCGGGATTCTTAACCCATAATTCGTGGGCCCGCAGCAATAGTTCAGCAAAGTCTACCAGTCCGGAGCGGTCGCAGGCTTCCTGATACGCGGCATAGATATCGCGCATTTTTTGTTGAGTATGATCGCCGTGGGTTTCAATGTGCTGGGGGCGCAGACCTTCGTCTTTATTACCGTTGATGTACCATTGGATTTGCCGTGGCGCCCAGTGTTTTTCATCCAGATTCATGGCCTTAAGCACCCGGCGCACCAACCGGTATTGGTCGTCTGAGTCAAGGATTTGAAAATTTTCCGGCAGATTGGCTTCAGCGTAGTGAGCACGCAACAAACGGTGCGCCAGGCCATGGAAGGTGCCTATCCACATGGTATTTAACGGCCGCCCCATCACATGCTCAATTCGGCCGCGCATTTCCCGCGCCGCCTTATTGGTGAAGGTTACCGCCAGAATACTGTAAGGGGCGATATTCTCTACCTGCATTAACCACGCAATACGGTGTACTAGAACACGGGTTTTACCACTACCGGCACCCGCCAGTACCAGCATATTCGACAGCGGTGCGGCCACGGCATCGCGCTGTTTATCGTTTAATTCGTCGAGTAACTCAGAAACATCCATAACAATACAAAAACACCTGTATTTTTATTCAGGCCATAAAAAGCAAAGTATGCCATTAAAGCCTACTGCGTTAAACCGCGCTTGCACAATAATGGTGGATTATTGCCCGAAGCAACATAATGAAAGTGATCCGGGCGAAGTCTGGTCGGATATAAGGTATGATTGACCTTCCGGTGTCGCAGACCGCGCTGAATTCTCCGGCTATCGCAATTTTTTCGGGTTACCTCTTGAATTGATGCCATAAACCATTATGTTACCGCTACGCGCGTTGGCTGGTTTACTCTTGTTCAACTTTACCCGCACAGCAAATTAATTAGGAATGCCCATGCATGCACTGACCGATACCGCTGATTTTTGGCTGCAGCTAAAAAAAGAAGCGCGTCAAATTGTCGATGAAGAACCGCTGTTAGCGAGTTTTATTCATGCCTGCATTTTAACCCATCATAACTTTGAGTCTTCGCTGAGCTTTATTTTGTCGAACAAAATGGCCGACGATGTAATGCCCGCGCTGACTATCAGAGAAATTCTGGACGAAGCCTATTTGCTTGAACCGGCCATCGTTGAGTCGGCTATCGAAGATATTCGCGCCATCTACACCCGCGACCCGGCAGTAACCAATTACCTTAATGTGCTGGTGCATTTTAAAGGCTTTCAGGCTGTTCAGGTGCATCGTATGGCGCACTATTTGTGGCAACAGGGCCGGCACCAACTGGCGTTGTTTTTACAGAGCCGCAATTCAGAAACTTTCGCAGTGGATATTCACCCGGCAGCCACTATTGGAAAGGGCGTAATGTTCGACCATGCCACAGGTATTGTGGTAGGCGAAACCGCGGTCATTGAAGATAACGTGTCGATTCTGCAAAACGTTACGCTGGGTGGTACCGGTAACGAGAGTGGCGACCGTCATCCTAAGATTCGTCAGGGCGTCATGCTCGGTTCGGGCGCTAAAGTGCTGGGTAATATTGAAATTGGCGAAGGTTCAAAAGTGGGTGCAGGCAGTGTTGTGCTTAACGATGTACCGCCTCACGTTACGGTGGTAGGCGTACCGGCCAAAGTGGTGGGGCGTCCCTGTTGTCCGCGGCCCTGCGACTCGATGAATCAAAATGTGCTGGAAGACAACGAACCCTACGAACAAGCTTAGCAGCCTGACGGCTGATCGTTATAAGCGGTCAGCCTTCGCTTTGAACCTGAGCAGTTCAGTTTTGCGGTAACTCCCCTTTACTCAGCAAACACAGTTCACAGTCTTTTGCCGATAATTCCTTAGCGTAATCAGATTCCAGCCTCGCGTAGTCTTCCGCCGTGACACAATAGATCTTTTTAATTTGATGCTTTTCAACCAGCGCAACAAGCTCACTGGCATAGCGCAATTGCGCACCAAACATGTAAGTGCGGTGATGCCAGGGCTCTTCGTTCAACACGTATAAGGGAGCGAACTTTGGCGAGTTGGTAAGGTATTCAACCAGTTGGTAAGAGGCGATGTCAGTGCCTACCGCAATCACCGGGAGCGGGGCAGGGCGAAACAATTGTTTTATAAAGTTCGGCAATCCCATCAGAAAAGATTCTTAGCCTGAAGTTACGGCATCTCTGAGATAGACATTAGCCAAATTTGGCGTCTGCCACAAACGGGTTGGTGGAACGTTCGTGCCCTATGCTGGTGGTTGGGCCGTGGCCGGGGTATACCGTCATTTCATCTGGTAGTGTGAACAGCTTTTCACGGATCGCTTCAATTAATTGCTGGTGGTTGCCCTGAGGAAAGTCGGTACGGCCAATTGAACCGGCAAAAATAATATCGCCCACAATCACTTTATTGCTGCTGCGTTCAACCAGGGCAACGTGGCCGGGGGTGTGGCCGGGACAGTGCAGAATTTCCAGCGTCAGGTTGCCCACCGAAATGGTATCATCCTCGGTTAACCACTGGTTGGGGCTGAATGGCTGGGCCGGTGGAAAGCCAAACATCTGGCTCTGTTGCATTAGCGCATCCAGCCAGAACTTGTCGCCAATGTGCGGGCCAATAATGGGCACGTTGTAATGGGTGGCCACAGCGGTAGTGCCGCCAACATGGTCGAGATGCCCATGGGTGAGAATAATTTTTTCGATGGTAACCTGTTGCTCGGTGACCGCTTTATAGAGCTTTTCTTCATCACCGCCCGGGTCGACCAGCGCACCTTTCATGGTGTCGGGATCCCAGATTAATGAGCAGTTCTGAGCAAACGGGGTAACAGGAATAACAAGTATTTTCACAATCGTATCTGGCCAGGAAATTTGTTGTTATGTTAGCAGGAATTATTCGTCGATGTCACAATCGGGCACACCTCTGACAGTGAACAGTTGGTGCATTGATTTTCTGAGAATTTTTAAGTTATTTATACTTAAGTTCAATAAATCAGAGTTTGTCTGACTATACCTGATTATCCGTATCAATATGCACCTCTTCCGGCCACTGCAAATATAATAATGATGAAATTTATCGTATGCAGGAGACGAAAGTGGACGTTTCTCGGGAAGATCTCAAGATCATCATTATGGATTTGCTCGACGCTGGCCAGTTTATCAGTGACGAGTCGTTTAACACGGCTTGTGAGTGCAGTGTGTGCAAAGAAAAAGCAGTAAAGGTGGGGTTGGATATAGTGCATAAAGAAGACTGCCCGGTAGGAAGGGCTTGTGATGCACTGGGGTATGTTTTCAGAGGCTTTGCCAAAGAAGCCTGAGCTCTCGTGGTGTGATTTAAAAAGGGCTGTGTGATCACAGCCCTTTTTCGTTATCCCGGTGTCGTTAGAAAACTACCGTAACGGTTGCCGAACAGGTAGTAGTACCCGTTTCGCAAACCTGATAGTCATAGACGCCGCCGCCTTTGGTGTTCAGTGCGTCAGTGTAAGCCGTTACGCCGCTTACACTGACAATCTCGCTGCCATTACGGTAGATAGTCATATCGGCAGTACTGTTAGCCCAGCTCAAATCGACTACCTGAGAGCCTTTCACTTTGTAACCGGATGCCGTGAGGGTCAGATCTGTGCCGGTGTCTCCACCGCCGTTATCACCACCGCCATTGTCGCCACCACCATTGTCACCGCCGGCACAGCCGTTGGTGGTCAGGTAAGTATCTGCCGCGGCTGCCTGCACAATACCGTAACCAAAATAATCGTCTTTGCCGGCAGCGCCACCATCCAGTGCGGTCGCTTTTAACGCCTCACGAATTTCAGTACCACTACAGCTTGGGTGATTCGACCATACCAGTGCTGCCACGCCCACAACTGCAGGCGTAGCCATTGAAGTACCGCTCAGATATGCATAATCACTGGCTTCAACGGATACCTCCATGCTTGTTGCGGCCAGCAATGCGGAACGATCTTCCAGCGCTGCGCCAACCGCAGGGATAGAGGTTGTGTTGGTGTCACCCAGCGTACCGTATAACATACCAGCTTCATTGTTGATGATTACCGCACCAACACCACCAGATGCTTCACAGTTAGCTACTTTATCGAAGAAGCTGATTACACCACGGTCGATAACACAGATTTTACCAGCCGCACCGCTATCAACGGACTCGGCAGTGCCCATGAAATATGTACTACCAGCGGCGCTACCCATGTTTTCCATACCGGAAGAAGCAAAGCTGCTGCCATCGGCCAGCAGGCCTGATGCGGTTGATAAACCTGCTGGTACTGTTGACAGCGTGTCCACACCACCGGCGGTCACTTCCACACAGATGGTTTCGTCAGTGGTGGCTCGTTTACCACGACCGCTGGTACAGCTCGGGTACTGTGAGAATGAGGCAATATTGTTGTCGGCATCGTTAGCGCCAACCATCATTACCGACGAATAACCTGCCGGATAAGAGCGTACTGAGTTGCCATCGTTACCGGCTGCCGCTACCACCAGACCGCCTGCAGCGGTAAAGTCTGCAAACGCATTATCCTCGGTACTGGAAGCACCACCACCGCCTAAACTCATATTGATCAGATTAGCGCCGGCCGCCTGACAAAGCTGGGCTGCCTGAGCGAGGCCGGATGAATAACCCCAGCCAGACTCGTTAAAGACCTTAATGATGTGCATATCCACGCCTGGCGCCATGCCAACCACGCCGAAAGTGTTGTCGGCTGCGCCGATGGTACCGGCTACGTGAGTGCCGTGTTCGCCGCCAGCATCAAACCAATTGCCGGTGCCCGGGTCGTTATCGCCGGTAATGTTAGACCAGACAAAATCCGGGTTAGAGTCGTCGAGACCAGAATCGATAACACAGACTTTCATACCGGCGTTAGGGTTAAACGTTACCTGGTCAGCCTGTGCCTGGTACACCGCATAAGGGGTGATTTGCGTTTGCATCGGGCTACCGGTGTCGTCATTGAAAAGGGCGGTGGGGTAGCGCTTTTGATCGGCTTCTACCAGTTTGACATGAGGATTATTCATCAGGCCTTTTACTTCATCGAGTGATTTGCCTGTGAATGTTGCGGCGATAAAGCCGTCAGCATCAATGTGGATCTCTGCGCCGGACTGTTTAGCCAGTGCTTTGATTATGCCTTTGGAGTTGTTATCGACCTGGATGATGTATCTGTCGTCTGCCGCAAGGGCAGAACCGCTAACGGCAAGCAGGACTGCTGCCAGTGTAGGTTTTAGGGTTGTTTTAAACATATTATTATTCACTTGTGCTACTAAAAAGAGAAACCGAATAGTATTCGGCTAATATAGTTTTTATTGTTATCAGGCCCAGGGCCTTATTTGAAATTAAGAAATTTATTTGGTGGGTGCAAGTGAATAGCTTAGTTAATAAGTATAATTTTTCATCCCTGTGTGTGCCGGGATGATGCGATAAGTGACAGGAAGTCCCTGTCACTTATCGGGTTTTTTACTTCACATCAAAATGTCTGTCGAAGAAATTAGTGATGGTGTGATACAAATGTATACCTGTTTGTTTACCCCGGATGCTGTGTTTCTTGCCAGGATAGTCCATCACCTCGAAAGGTTTGGCGGCATCCTGCAGGTGTTTATACAGCTTGGTGCTGTGGGTAAACAATACGTTGTCATCAGCCATTCCATGATAAATCAGCAGCGGGCCTTGCAGTCCCTCTGCATAAGGGAATACCGATGACGCTTCATAGGCATCGCTATCGGTATTCGGATTGCCCATATAGCGTTCGGTGTAGTGCGTGTCGTACAACCGCCAGGTGGTCACTGGTGCGCCGGATACCCCGGCTTTAAAGTAATCACCGGCCTTAAACATGCTCATCAGCGTCATGTAACCGCCGTAGCTGTGGCCGTATACGCCGATGCGCTCTTTATCCACATAGGGCAGGGTGTGGAGGAATTTAACGCCGCTTACCTGATCGTCAACTTCTACGCTGCCCATCGCTTTGTAGATAGGTTCCTCGAACGCCTTGCCACGGTAATTTGAGCCACGGTTATCAATGCTGAACACTACGTAGCCTTTGCTTACCCAGTGCTGCATCAGCAGGCCACGGTTGCCGCCCCAGGCGTTATTGACTACCTGCGCGTGAGGACCACCATACAGGTAAACAATCACCGGATGCTTGCCTTTCAGCTCTGCCGGCTTGTAAAGGCGATAATGCAGGTCAATGCCGTCGTCATTGGTGATGGTGCCAAACTCAGGCTCTATCCAGTCGCTAAGGTAAGGCGTAAGCGGGTGGTTTTCATCCAGCGCGTTTTCTTCCAGCCAGGTGAGCTGCTTGCCGTCGGCGCTGTGCAAACTTACCTGAGTAGGACGGTTTGCGGTAGAAGAGCTATCCACATAAATTGACGCATCGCGGCTAAAGCTTATGCCGTGCATGCCGTCGCGATCGGTCAGGCGCTGTGGTTTGCTGCCTTCCAGGTCAGTCACATATAAATGGCGTTCCAGCGGCGTATCCATACGGCCGGTAAAGTATACCTGGCCGGTTTTATCGTTAACCGCTTCCAGTTCGTCCACTACCCATTCGCCTGCAGTCAGCTGACGGATCAGCTTGCCTTCATTGCTGAACAGATAAAGATGTTTAAAGCCGTCGCGCTCGGACGCCCAGATAAAATGTTTACCATCGGCTAAAAAGGTAAAGTCGTCATGCAGGTTAACCCAGGTATCCGACTGCTCTTTAAGCACCAGTTTCTGCTGCTGGTTATTTACGTTGTAACTGCGCAGCTCCAGCTGTTGCTGGTCACGGCTTTGCCACTGATAGGTAAAATGCTCGCTGTCGGGCATCCATTTGCCGCGGGCAATATAAATATCCTGCTCTTTACCGGTATCAATCCACTGACGTTCGCCGTTTTCAATGTTCTGTACAGCCAGTTTAATGGTGACATTAGGCGTCCCCGCTTTGGGGTACTTCTGCTCGATCATCTTGATCTCGTCAGCATAGATTTCTGAGCGGGTAATCACTTCAACCGGCTCTTCATCCACTTCGGTAAAGGCAATGTAAGACTCATCCGGAGACCACCAGTAGCCGGTCATGCGGTTCATTTCTTCCTGCGCAACAAACTCGGCCATACCGTATTTGATGTTGCCACCGCCTTTAGTGGTAATTGCCGTTTCCTTGCCAGACGCGATATGTTTGATGTACAGGTTCTGGTCGCGAATAAACGAGATATAGTTACCTTTGGGCGATAACTTAATATCGGTTTCAAAGGCTTCGGTATCGAGTAACTGGCGGGCACCGGGCTTACCTAACTGGTGATAAAATACATCGCCACCCATAGGGAATAACAACGCTTTGCCGTCGGCTGACCATTGATAACTAACAATTCCGCTGCCGGATAAGCGCATGCGCTCACGGCGCGCTTTTTCTTCGTCTGAAAGGGTCTCTTCGCCACTGGATAAGTCATCGGAATCAAACAACAAACGCGAGGTCCCTGAGGCAATGTTGTATTCCCACAGGTCGAGGCGCTCGTAGTCAGACTGTTTTCCTTGCAGGTAGGTCACGCGTTGGCCGTCGGGGGCCACCTGCAGGTTTCTGGGAGAACTACCGTCCAGTGACGGCGACGCATAAATCCGTTCGATGGTCAGCTTTTCAGCGGCTACCGTGTTCGTGAGCATAAGGGCTC
>JAYZXK010000010.1:0-5612 GCA_036141415.1 Pseudomonadota bacterium | reverse complement strand
GTGGTCGCCGACCTCTACCGGATCATAGGCTTCGGGTAATGCTTCTGCGTCTTGTTGTCCCTGCACCGGACTATAACAAAAATCAACATGAAGCGGACAATCAAATGCCTCGTTACACCGTTGACAGAGTAAAACTACTGCGGTGTCCAGGGTGCCATGAAATACAGTAAGACCCTGCGCGTCTTTTTCGAACTGCACTTTCACTTCAACCCATTCGTCACTGCTGACGACGGAACCCATTAATCTCGCCATGTCTTTGGTCGCGATAACTCCCTCATAATCTGAGCGTTTTAGCGCGCTTTTAACCGGTTCGACCTGGTGCGGTAATTTCACTTTCTGCATAGGGCGCGCATAATATAGCGTCAGCCCTTTACTGTCAAAGGATTAATCGTTTTTTTACCATTGTGGCAAAATCCGCTAAACTCTTTGCCGATTCCCTTACTATAAAGGGGTAAGCAACGTGACGACAGAAATATAATAACTATGACATCACCAAGAATTATTCTGGCTTCTTCTTCTGCCTACCGCCAGGCTCAGCTTGCCAATATCGGCTTTCAGGTTCCCGGCATCAGCCCTAATATCGACGAAACAGCACAACCCGCCGAGGGTCCTCAGGATTTGGCTTGCCGACTGTCACTGGAAAAAGCCCGGGCGGTGGCTGCGAATTACCCCGATGCGGTGATTATTGGTGGCGACCAGGTTGCCACCGTTACCGATAGTTCCGGCCATGCCCATATACTCGGTAAACCCGGCACACTGGACAAAGCCATCGAACAGCTCGAGCTGTGTTCAGGCAATAAAGTACGCTTTATTACTGCCCTTAGTCTCGTTCATCGGGCCGGGCAGCGCGAACAAACCCGGTTTGAAGATGTGTACGTCACCTTTTCTCAATTGTCGGATTCGGTTATTGAGCGCTATCTGTTAAAAGAGCAACCCTACGACTGTGCCGGTAGCTTTAAAGCCGAGGGTGCCGGAGTATTGTTGTTCGACCGCATCGAGTCTCGGGATCCTAACACCCTGATTGGCCTGCCGGTCATGCTATTACGCGACATGCTGGCCGACTGGCAAATTAATTTACTCGATTTAACCCTGCGTCATTAGCAGGTCGTGCAACTCTGTAATGGAATGCACAATGGCTTTGGGGTGATGTTTAGCTAAGTTCACCGGTGCGTGCACCCCGTAGCTTACTCCCACTCTGTCCATGCCTATAGCCTGTGCCATTTGCATGTCATAAGTGGTATCACCAATCATCAGCGCCTGCCCGGCCGACAGACCGCGCTCCTCAAGCAACTGTAACAACATGTCCGGGGAAGGTTTTGAGTCTGCCTCGTCGGCGCAGCGGGAAGTGGTAAAGAAATGACCGGTAGCGGTTTGTTCCCAGGCCCGGTTGAGTCCGCGCCGCGCTTTACCGGTAGCCACCGCCAGAACATTACCCGCATCCTTAAGGTCCGTCAGCATATCGGTTACCCCATCAAATAGCGGGCAAGGCGTGGTATCTGCACCAAGGTACACTTCTTTATACGCCAGGGTTAAACGTTCGGCCAGCTCGTCATCATCGATATTGAATAACTGCTTAATAGCAGGCTTTAAACTAATGCCGATAATATGGCTGACAGCCTCCGCTGATGGAATTGCAACCTCACAACGTGCGGCTGCCTTTTGCATACAGCTAACAATTTTCGCCGCTGAGTCCATCAGCGTGCCATCCCAGTCAAAGATGATCAGTTCGTACTGCTTGGTCATAACTTCCTGCATTCTTATACTTTTTTAAGCGTCTTAACGGCCTGGGTTAATTGCTCATCATAGGGCGCATTAAAGGTCACCATCTCTTCGGTTTTAGGATGCATCAGCCGTAAGCTGGAAGCATGTAAAAACAGACGATTGAGTCCAATGCGTTTCATTTGTTTGTCAAATTCCGCATCACCGTACTTATCATCACAGGCAATCGGGTGCCCGGCGTGTAAACAATGTACGCGGATCTGGTGGGTCCGGCCGGTAATTGGCGAAGCCTCAACCAACGTGGCGTTATCGAACGGCTGTAAAATACGGTAGCGGGTTTCAGAAGGCTTGCCCTGCTCCGACACGCTTACCAGTCGCTCACCGGATTGCAAAATGTTCTTTTGCAATGGCGCCTTTACTTTAAAGCGATTGCGCGGCCATTGGCCAGCAACGAGGGCGTGGTAACGCTTATCCATCTGGCTGTTACGCAGTTGCTCGTGCATATGGCGTAACGCCGAGCGCTTTTTGGCAACCAGAATACAGCCCGACGTATCCCGGTCGAGCCGGTGAACCAGCTCCATAAACTTCGCTTCCGGGCGCAATGCTCTGAGCCCTTCAATCAAACCAAAACTCAAACCACTGCCACCGTGCACGGCCAGGCCGGAAGGTTTGTTAAACACAATGATATGTGAATCTTCAAACAGGATATGCTGTTCCAGACTGGCAATCTTTTCCAGTTTTGGCGATGGCAATTCAGGGGTTTCACTCACCCTGACCGGTGGCACCCGAATCAAATCCCCCGCGACCAGTTTATATTCAGGCTTTACCCGTTTCTTATTAACCCGTACTTCGCCTTTGCGCAAAATGCGGTAAATAAGGCTCTTAGGAACGCCTTTTAGAAAGGTACGCAGAAAATTATCGATGCGTTGTCCGTCTAAGTCTGGTTCGACTTCTACAAATTGAACCTGGGATGTGGGGGAATTCTTGTCTGGTGATGTCACTGGCAATGCGTCGGCTGATTTCATAGGCGGCGATTCTAACGTATTTCACCAGTACATTCACTTAACTCGAACTCCGATTAATCAAAATTTACGCCATGAGTGGCTGTTTAAACCGGGATTTTGTTCAGAAAACGACGCCAGACAAGCTTAATTACTCCCTAATTACGCGTATGGCTTGCCTATTTCAACCCTTTGGTGCGATAATCAAACTGTTTTAACCGAAGCGATACCGAAAGGTTCTCGCCAGACTCGTTGTTAGAATAACGTTAAACTAAAAAGTTAAACAACCGGTCGCAGAGTCTGTATTACCACCAAACTACCCCATTGCGGAATTATCAATTGAGTGGGTAATACAACGTGCGTTGATGAACAATCACGTAGCTGAAAACTTGCGACAATGGCAAAAATAATTTGCCGTTTAGTTATACAGAATTGAATTGACATAGTTCACTGACCCGCGAAGTTCAGGTTGGTGAACAGATACAGAAAACTTGTACAGGGCCGTCGTTCCCGACACCCAATAAAGACAGAATCGCTTTTTTGATGTAGTAAAAAGCGAATAAAATCAAGGGTAATACGACAATACAACAAGATCCCTGCCCAACGTGAGGTTGCGCGGTGAGGTTTTGCACAGTCACTTTAATTGTGTATCTGAACGGCTGTAAGCAATAACAGAGTTAGATACAATGAAAAGAATGCTAATCAATGCAACTCAGCAAGAAGAGTTGCGGGTTGCCCTGGTAGACGGGCAACGCTTGTATGATTTAGATATAGAAAGTCCCGGGCACGAGCAAAAGAAAGCGAATATCTACAAAGGTAAAATTACCCGTGTAGAGCCCAGCTTGGAAGCAGCCTTTGTTGACTACGGCGCCGAACGCCACGGTTTCCTTCCCCTCAAAGAAATTGCCCGCACTTATTTCCCGAAAAACTACAAGCTCGAAGGTCGTCCGAACATTAAGGACGTCATCAAGGAAGGTCAGGAAGTTATCGTCCAGATCGATAAGGAAGAACGCGGCCAGAAAGGCGCAGCGTTAACCACTTTCCTATCGCTGGCAGGTAGTTACCTGGTGTTAATGCCAAACAATCCTCGAGCAGGGGGAATTTCCCGCCGTATCGAAGGTGACGAGCGTACTGATCTGAAAGCCGCACTCTCGAAACTGGACCTGCCTGATGGAATGGGTCTGATTGTTCGTACCGCGGGTGTTGGTAAATCCTTCGAAGAACTGGATTGGGATTTACGCGTACTGCTAACGCACTGGGAAGCGGTTTCCAAAGTCGCAGAAGAGCGCCCTGCTCCATTCCTTATCCACCAGGAAAGTAACGTCATTGTGCGTGCCATCCGTGACTATTTACGTCGCGACGTGGGGGAAATCCTGATTGATAAACAGCGTGTATACGAACAGGCCTTACAGCACATTGAGCTGGTTCGTCCTGATTTTGCTAACCGCGTTAAACTGTACAAAGGTGATGTGCCGCTGTTCAGTCATTACCAGATTGAAAGCCAGATTGAATCGGCCTTCGAGCGCGAAGTACGTCTGCCTTCAGGTGGCTCAATTGTGATTGACCCAACCGAAGCACTAACCTCAATCGATATCAACTCTGCCCGCGCAACCAAAGGCGGCGACATTGAGGAAACCGCACTTAATACCAACCTCGAAGCCGCCGACGAAATTGCCCGCCAGTTACGTCTGCGTGACCTGGGTGGTCTGGTGGTTATTGACTTTATTGATATGACGCCGGTGAAACACCAGCGTGAAGTTGAGAACCGCATGAAAGACGCCGTGCGTCCTGACCGTGCCCGCGTGCAGCTGGGTCGTATTTCACGGTTTGGCTTGCTTGAGATGTCCCGTCAGCGCCTGCGTCCGTCACTGGGTGAGTCAGCCCATATCGTGTGCCCGCGTTGTTCTGGTCATGGCACCATCCGTGGTACTGAGTCTCTGGCCTTATCGATTCTGCGTATTCTCGAAGAAGAAGGCATCAAGGACAACACCGGCCAGATTGAAGCTCAGTTACCGGTACCAGTTGCCACCTACCTGCTAAACGAAAAGCGTAAAGCAGTGCAGAACATTGAGAAACGCCATAATGTTAGCCTGATCATTATTCCGAATCCGAATCTTGATACCCCGCATTACCAGATCGTTCGTCACCGTGCAGACGATGTGGTCACAGATGCCAGCTATAACATCGACCTTGCTGAAGTAGAAACCAAGGAAGCCTCACCGGGCGTTACCGCTCCGGTTAAGCGTGAAGAGCCGGCATTACAGGGTTTAATTGCGCCAACTCAGGCGCCGGTTGTTCCGCCAAAAGCTGAAGAGAAGCCTGTTGAGCAGAAAACCGGCCTGCTGGCAGGACTCGGCAAATGGTTATCCGGCTTATTCTCCAGTGAAGAAGAGCAAGTCGAAGAGAAGCCTAAGCCAAAAGCTAAGCCACGCAATAACAACCAGAATGGTCGTCGTCGCAATAATAACGACAGACGTCGTAATAACCGTTCTGGTAATAAAAACCGTCGCAACGACAACGAAAACAAATCAACTGATAACACCAGTGATAACTCGTCTGACAACAGCAACAAACGTCAGGACAAGCCGAAGCAGACCCGTGGTCGTAACCGCTCGCGCAACAGAACGCAAACGGATAAAGCCGAAAAGGCTAACGAGGAAGTGGCTGATAAGGCGCCACAAACCGATAACGAAACGGCTGAAAAGCCGGCTCGTAAGAAGCCATCCAGAGAGCGTCGTCAGCGTCGCGAGTTGAAAGGCAGTGTGCGTGCAGAAGGCGGTACTGATAAGCATCCGGTGCAAACCAAAGCGACTCAGGAAAAAGCCGAGCAGAAAGCAGCCGAAGCAGCTAAAGCTGAAGCCGACAAGTCAGTAAATGAAACGCCGGCAGAAG
>JAYZXK010000009.1:0-22385 GCA_036141415.1 Pseudomonadota bacterium | reverse complement strand
TGGCAGTACCTCAACGATAAGCCTGTCGCCAGCGGGCTGCTGAAGCAACAGGTTGAAGACTTTAAAGTAACCGAAGAGCTTGGTTATACGCTTTCCGGAGAGGGAGAGCATATCTATATCGAGCTTGAGAAAACCCAGCTTAATACCGCCTTTGTGGCAGAACAGCTGGCCAGTTTCTGCGGTTTGCCACTCCGGCAGGTTACCTATGCCGGCCGCAAGGATAAATATGCCGTCACCCGGCAGTGGTTTGGTTTGCACGTTCCTGGCAAAGCAGAATTTAATTGGGACGAATTTACCCTCGAGGGTACACGTATTCTGCAGGTACAGCGCCATAATAAAAAGTTACGCACCGGGCAGTTAAAAGGCAACACTTTTGAAATTACCCTGCGTGACGTAAGCGACCCGGAAGCGGTAATAAACCGGCTCAATCAGGCCGCCCAACAAGGCGTACCCAATTATTATGGCAGCCAGCGCTTTGGCATCCAGCGCATCAGTGAAAGCGGCGAGGTAAACCGTGGCGGCAATCTGCTGATGGCAGAACGCATGCTAAATGGTGAGGTCATTAAAAATCGTAATAAACGATCTATGGCATTATCAGCGTTACGCAGCTGGCTGTTTAATGAAATGCTGTCGGCCCGTATTGCCGAGGGCCGCTTACGGGCCATTTTACCTGGCGATGTAATCAATCTCACCGGTTCTAACAGTATATTTGTTGCCGATGAGGAAACTGAAGCTCTTGCCGAGCGATTAAACCGGCAGGATTTATCCACCACTGTCCCCTTGTGGGGAAAAGGCGATATTGGCTCAGCCGGTGAAGCCAGAGCGACAGAACTACAAACAGCCGCCGGTTATCCCGAGGTAACATCGTTTTTAGCCGGCCAGAAACTCAGCATGGAACGCCGCGCGGCGATTATTTGGCCCCAACGGCTTGAATGCAGTCAGCAAGGTGATACATTAATCATTCGGTTTTTCCTGCCCTCAGGCTGTTTTGCTACTACGGTTTTAAGAGAATGTCTGCTTACCACCGAATTAGCCTGATGGAATCCATTTCCTGTAGATACAACCGGTATACGTTAACAGCTTATGAAAATACTACTCAGTAATGACGACAGCGTTTTTGCCAAAGGCATTGCCACTATGCACGCCGCACTGGCAAAACAGCATGATGTAACGGTCATTGCCCCCGACCGCAACTGCAGCGGCGCGAGTAATGCCTTGTCATTGCATCAGCCATTGCGCATTCAGAAAATGGACAGCGGCTTTTTTGCCGTAAACGGTACGCCTTCCGATTGCGTCCACCTGGGCGTTAACAGTTTTCTGGAAGAGGATCCTGAACTGGTGGTCTCAGGCATCAATCATGGCGCTAATCTGGGTGACGACGTTATTTATTCCGGTACTGTAGCCGCCGCCACTGAAGGGCGTTACATGGGTCTGCCAGCCATTGCGGTGTCGTTGTGTAACTACGATGGCGGGCATTTTGAAACCGCAGCCCGGGTGGTAGTAGAAGTGATTGAAAAATTAATCACTCACCCGCTGCCTGCTAATCAGATCCTGAATATTAATGTGCCGGACCTCCCTTATGAAGAATTAGCAGGTGTGAAGGTTACCCGTCAGGGGCGACGCCACCGCGCAGAGTCTATGGTAAAAGCCAAGGACGCTTTTGGACGGCCAATTTACTGGTATGGACCGGCCGGGGCAGAACAGGATGCCGGACCGGGAACAGATTTTCACGCTATCGCCCATGGCTATTGTTCTGTCACGCCCTTAAGTGTTGATATGACAGCCCGCGACAGTATTGCAGAAATGGAAAAATGGCTTGAAATGTAAGCCCGATAAGAAAAATAACCCGTAACAAGAATTAATGACACATGAGAACAACAAGAAAAGGCGATGCACTGGCACAATTGTTGTGCGACGAAGGGATTTCGAATCAAAAGGTGCTCAATGCAGTAGCCAGTGTTCCCCGCGAACGCTTTTTACCGGATGCATTGCAGCATAAAGCCTATCAGAATACGGCTTTACCTATTGGTCAGGGACAAACCATCTCGCAACCTTACATTGTTGCCAAAATGAGTGAGCTGCTACTGGCAGCCCCTAATCCCGCCAGTTCAGTGCTGGAGATTGGTACCGGCTCTGGCTACCAGACTGCCATTCTGGCGCTGCTGTTTCCTCAGGTATTCTCGGTTGAGCGCATCAAAGCCCTGCAATTTCAGGCTAAACGGCGTATGAATCAACTGGATTTACATAACATAAAAATGAAGCACGGTGACGGCTGGCAAGGCTGGAGCAGCAAAGCCCCCTACGATTGTATTATTGTCACTGCTGCTGCCAGCAGCGTGCCCGAGGCGCTAACCGATCAGCTAAATGAAGGCGGCCGACTGGTGATCCCGGTGGGCGATGATCAACAACAATTGTTGTGCATCGATAAAATAGAGGGCGAGCTACACAGCACCACTGTGGAAGCCGTTCGTTTTGTGCCATTAGTGGCCGGAGATCTCCTTTGAAATTATTCCAACCTTGTTACGACCTGGCCTTACGCTGGTCAAAACACCCGGCCGCCAGTCGTTATCTGGCATTGCTGAGCTTTGCCGAATCGGTGATTTTTCCTATTCCCCCTGATGTCATGCTGGCACCTATGTCACTGTCGCAACCATCCCGGGCCTGGCATTTTGCCCTGATCACCACGCTGGCTTCTATTGTAGGTGGTGTAGCCGGTTACCTGTTAGGCTTTTTTGCTTTCGATACATTACTCCAGCCATTTATTGAATCATCGGGTTACGCGCACAAACTGGAAACCGCCATTGGCTGGTTCGAGGCCTATGGTGTCTGGGTGGTCTTTCTGGCCGGATTCTCTCCTATTCCCTATAAAGTCTTTACTATCAGTGCCGGCGTCTTACAAATGGCTTTTCTGCCCTTTTTAATCGCATCGGCGATAGGCCGGGGTGCGAGATTCTTTTTAGTGGCATCACTAATGAAGTGGGGCGGCGCAAGAATGGAAGAGCAATTGCGTAAGTACGTAGAAGTGCTCGGTTGGGCAGTGGTTGGACTGGCGATTGTCGCTTATCTGATGCTACGATGAAATTTAACGGTACTAGCGTAATGCGCGTTGTCATTAGCCTGATTGCCAGCATAACGTTAGTCAGCTGCGCTGGTCCGGAGCGTCCGGCTCCGGTGGTAGTGCTCAATAGTCAGCATTACCCTGAAGCCGAGGAAAAGCTAACCAATTACACGGTAAAGGCCGGCGACACACTCTATGCGATTGCCTGGTACACAGGGAACGATTACCGGGATATAGCGAAATGGAATTCGTTATCTAAACCCTACACTATTTATCCAGGTCAAACACTGAATTTACAGCAACCGCGAAGAGTGTCAAAAAAATCACACACTGTCAATAATGTGACTGGTCAAACCAGCAAGCAAAACCCAAAAATGTCTATTGACCAAAAAGATAGCCAGGCGTATTGTGATTGTAAATCAGATGTTAACAACACAAAAGGAGTTGTGAGTAAACCCAAGATAAATGGTTTCCCACAACGTGTTGAAAGATGGATTTGGCCTGCGCAAGGTCGAATCGAATTATCAAATAGTAATGGTCAGACCACCCAAACAGGGGTCGACATTTACTCAAATCAGGGCAGCGAAGTCGTTGCTGCTGCCTCAGGGAAAGTTGTATACGCTGGTAACGCGCTGCGCGGATACGGGAACCTAATAATAATAAAACATACCGAATCGTTTTTAAGTGCTTACGCCCACAATGACCGGATACTGGTTAGTGAGCGGGAATGGGTTAGCGCGGGTCAGGAAATTGCGAAAATGGGCGATACTGGTACAACAAAAGTAAAGCTCCATTTTGAAATACGCTATCGGGGAAAAGCTGTTGAACCGATGAAATATTTACCAATCAAACAATAAATAATAATAATAATAATAATTAAGAAATCAGGAGAACGTCGTAAGGTAAAACAACGCAGGAGATACAGTTGTGGGTCAACAAAATATCGCTGTCATCGACGCAACACCCCAAGACGAAGTAGACAACATCGAAGTTAATGAGAATATCAAAGACGACGGGTTGTTAGAAGAAAATGAAAAAACCAAGACCGAAACATGGTTAAACCAGGAAGAGGTCTCTAAAACACTGGATGCAACTCAGTTGTACCTGAGCGAAATTGGCTATTCACCTCTGCTCACCGCAGAAGAAGAAGTGCATTTTGCGCGCAGAGCACTGAAAGGCTGCGAAGCATCCCGTAAACGAATGATCGTTAGCAACCTCAGGTTGGTAGTGAAAATTGCCCGTCGTTACAATAATAGAGGCCTGGCACTGCTGGATCTTATTGAGGAGGGCAATCTTGGATTGATTCGGGCGGTGGAAAAGTTTGATCCGGAACGAGGATTCAGATTTTCAACTTACGCGACATGGTGGATTCGTCAGACGATTGAACGAGCCATTATGAACCAGACCCGGACTATTCGGTTACCAATTCATGTGGTGAAAGAATTGAACGTTTATCTGCGTGCGGCGCGTGAACTGGCTCAGGAGCTTGATCACGAACCAACGGCAGAAGACATTGCTCTGCATCTCGATAAACCTATTGATGAAGTCAGCAAGATGTTGCGTCTTAACGAACGTATCAGCTCCGTTGATACTCCCATCGGTGGCGAAAACGACAAAGCACTGCTGGATATTCTGGCCGACGATAACGAATCCAGTCCGGAAGACGAACTTCAGGATAGCAATATTAAACAAAATATTGTGTCCTGGTTGCAGGAGCTTAATGCCAAGCAACGTGAAGTTCTGGCACGGCGGTTTGGTCTGATGGGTTACGAACCATCTACGCTGGAAGATGTAGGCGCTGAGATTGGCCTGACCCGGGAAAGGGTACGTCAAATTCAGGTAGAGGGCTTGCGTCGTCTCAAAGACATGCTCAGCAGTCAGGGGCTGGACTTAGAAAGCGTCTTTAGTCGCCTGAGTTAAACTGATAAACAAACGCCCCTCAAAGAGGGGCGTTTTTGTATTTACTGTCTGTCCAGAGTGACAAAGCGATAAGGGTGCGGGTTTTTCTCGTCAGGCTCGCATGCCTGTTCCTCAACAAGCTGCCACTCGCCATCAGCCTGATAATCCGGAAAATGGGTATCACCGTCGGTGTCTAAATCTATGAGTGTGAGATACAGGCGGTCGGCATTGCCAAGCAGGCTGCTGTAAATTTTACCACCACCAATAATCATCACCTCTTCAGGCGTTTGCTGTTGCGCCTGATTGAGGGCATCTTCGATAGTATTTACCACTACAGCATCTGCCAGTTGATAGCTGCTATCAGTAGTGATGACGATGTTCAGTCTTCCCGGTAAGGCTCTGCCAATCGACTCGTAGGTCTTGCGCCCCATAATGACAGGCTTGCCAAGCGTGGTGCGTTTAAAGTGGGCCAAATCCGCCGGCATGTGCCAGGGCATCTGGTTATCTTTGCCAATCACCCGGTTGCTCGCCATTGCGGCAATCATCGCTATTTTCATGTTTACTGCCACCTAACTGCTAAAGCCGGATTACTTACGGTAGATCACTTCAACGTCGTAGTCGTCATCATCATCGTCCCAGTCGTCATCGTCGTCATCCGCTTCAGGCTCCGGGTTATAAGTATCCCACTTAAACTCAACTTCACGCTTTTCCTGTTCTTCTTCGAGTTCGTCCGGCAGATTCTCAATAAAGTTCATAATCTCGAGACACAGCGGCTCCAAACCGATGCGCTGGAATGCAGAGATATAAAATACCGGACCGTCCCATTCAAGCTTGTCGACGATTTGCTGGCACAATTCTTCGGCTTCTTCCTCGAGTAACAGATCGATTTTATTAAATACCAGCCAGCGCGGTTTGCCAGCCAGCTTGGGGCTGTACTTCTCGAGTTCATTAATGATCGTAATGGCATTTTCAGCCGGATCAGACTGATCGGCTGGCATCAGGTCAACCAGATGCAACAATACGCGGCAGCGCTCCAGATGCTTAAGGAAGCGAATACCTAAACCCGCGCCCTCGGATGCGCCTTCGATTAACCCAGGAATATCCGCAATAACGAAGCTGCGTTGTGCATCCTGTCTGACTACGCCTAAGTTAGGTACCAGGGTAGTAAAGGGATAATCCGCTACCTTTGGCTTGGCCGCCGATACCGAACGAATAAAGGTGGATTTACCGGCATTCGGTAAGCCTAACAGACCAACGTCAGCCAACAGCATTAGTTCCAGCTTAAGGTTGCGAATTTCTCCCGGGGTGCCATTGGTTTTTTGGCGTGGAGCGCGGTTTGTACTGCTCTTAAAGCGAGCATTACCAAGACCATGGAAACCGCCCTGAGCTACTTTTAAACGCTGACCATGACGGGTTAAATCGCCCAGTACTTCCTGGGTATCGGCGTCGGTTGCGCGGGTACCGATGGGCACCATCACGGTAAGATCTTCACCGGCCTTCCCCGTACAGTTGCCACCCATACCGTTCTGGCCACGTTCCGCGCGATGGAAACGCTCAAAACGGTAATCGATAAGGGTGTTCAGGTTCTCGTCGGCTTGTAAGTACACACTACCGCCGTCGCCACCATCACCACCGTCCGGACCGCCTTTAGGGACATATTTTTCGCGACGAAATCCAATGGTACCGTTGCCGCCATCACCTGCTTCAACTCGAATTTCAGCTTCATCTACAAATTTCATGTTTACCCCGGACCGAACCCTAAACTTTTAAGTGTAACTCACTTTATCGAAGTGGATAGCCACCAGGGCCGTTTCTTCACTCCGATAATTATAAACTGCTATGTTACCTGCAATAAAAAACCCCGCAAGCGCGGGGTTTTTTAAATCAGTAAACGATTGCGCTTTATTCAGCAACAATGCTCACAAACTTACGGTTGTTAGGTCCTTTAACTTCGAACTTAACTTTACCGTCAGCTAATGCGAACAGGGTGTGGTCTTTGCCGATACCCATGTTGTTGCCAGCGTGGAAACGAGTGCCGCGCTGTCTAACAATGATGTTACCGGCCAGCACAGACTCACCACCAAAACGCTTAACACCTAAGCGTTTACTTTCTGAGTCGCGACCGGTTTTGGTACTACCACCCGCTTTTTTGTGTGCCATGTGTCTATGCTCCTATTATGCGTTAATACCAGTGATTTTCACTTCAGTGAACCACTGACGGTGACCCGCTTGCTTACGCGAGTGCTTACGACGACGGAACTTAACGATTTTTACTTTATCGCCACGACCGTGTGTAACAACTTCAGCAGTCACTTTACCACCGGCAACATATGGTGTGCCGATTTTAACGTCGTCACCATTGCTAACCATTAATACGTTATCAAACTCTACACTGTCGCCTGGAGCGACTTCGATCTTCTCGAGACGAACGGTTTGACCTTCGGCCACACGGTGTTGTTTACCACCACTTTGGAAAACCGCGTACATAACTTTCTCCGCTCTGCGCCTAAATTTATTGCGCTTTCAATTCTAAAACAGGGCGCGAATTGTACGTGAATCAATTTTCGATCACAACCCCATAATGCGAAAAAAGTTTATTTTTCGAGCGAAGTTATCGATCCCCGGCCAGAGCGACCATTTTAACAGGTTTAGCGGCTAACCAAAACGCTTGTTTTTATTCATATTTATCAACAATTTCAAACTCATGCGGTTGGCATCTGTTACTATACTGTAGATTGTGTTTGTCTCATAGTCGCTGAGATCGCCACATACCGATCCCGGGATCGCGTGTTGTTTATCCCGGTAGGGCTGTGATACCAATCCGCATAGGAGTTTGCCCACTCAGCAAGACTGGCAGGCTTTCTGGCTAGGCTTGATTGCACAGGTTTGGTGGTTTCAAATCAAGCAAGCGTAACAACGCCAGAAAGCCTGCCAGCTCACCCTCAGGGGATTGCCCGAAGGGAGTGCCCAAAACGACTTACATCTGTGTTGCGCCCTCTGGACATAGAATGACTGTGCCACAGAGAACGCGTCGTGATCTAAGTCGTTTTGACTCACTCTGAGAGGGTAAACTCCTATGCGGATTGGTATTATTTATGGCGAAATTAATCTAATTCACTGGATAGACGGTAATATTTATGTACAATCTGCTGCCAGTCAGCTTACACGTACCGGACACTACGAGACGCTATGAATATTGATCAAATAAAAGCATTGGCCGAATCCGACATGCAGGCAGTTAATCAACTGATCCAGCAGCAGGTTGATTCGGATGTTGCCCTGATCAATCAACTCGGCTTCTATATTGTAAACAGTGGCGGCAAGCGCCTGCGTCCGTTGTTAACCGTGTTGGCAGCCAGAGCACTGCAAATCGAGTCTGGCCAGCATCACACACTGGCGGCAATCATTGAGTTTATTCATACCGCCACGCTGTTACACGACGACGTAGTAGATGAATCAACCATGCGCCGGGGCCGCGAAACGGCCAACGCGCTGTTCGGTAACCAGGCCAGTGTACTGGTTGGTGATTTCCTGTATACCCGCAGTTTCCAGATGATGGTTGAACTGCAAAGTATGCGGGTGATGGAAATACTGTCTGACTCCACTAACCGTATCGCTCAGGGCGAAGTGCAGCAGTTAATGAACTGCAACGACCCGGATACCACCGAAGCCAGCTACTTTGACGTTATCTATGGTAAAACTGCTCGTCTGTTTGAAGCGGCTACCCAGTTAGCGGCGGTAATCACCGGCCAGTCGGATGAGATTGAACAAGCTATGCAGGCCTATGGCCGTCACTTAGGTACTGCTTTCCAGCTGGCCGATGATATTCTCGACTATGAATCAGACAGCGATGCCATGGGTAAGAACGCCGGTGACGACCTGGCCGAAGGTAAGCCTACCCTGCCATTACTCTACGCTATGTGGCATGCCGGTGATGAAGATGCAGCGCTGATCCGGGAAGCCATCGAAGAAGCCAACGGTTTACCGCATTTACAGCGTATTGTGACTGTGATGAACGACACCGGAGCGCTGAACTACACCCGTCAAAAAGCCTTTGAAGAAGCCGATATGGCAATTTCAGCGCTTAACGTACTGCCGGAAAGCGATTATAAGCAAGCCCTTATTGCCCTGGCGCATATCGCTGTAGACCGTAATAGCTAGAGACTAAATCCAAGCATTCCTATCATAAACCCCAGGATCCCGCCCAGCGGTGGTGCCCAGCTGTTTTCCATGCGCACCTGAGGCGCGATGTCCTGTAATACTGAATACAGAATGCCGCCGGCGGCAAACAGCATAATAGCCGACACTATGACGGTATATTCCGCCAGCACAAAATAGCCAATCAGCGCCAGCACTGGCCCCAGAAACGCCATCAGCAGGAACATAAACAGAATTCGCCGCGCGCTGTAATGGCCCGCGGCTTTAAGCTCACGGTAGGCATTAAACCCTTCCGGAAAATTTTGCACGGCAATCAATAGCCCCAGTAACACACTGCCGCCGCCCAGAGCTGCAGTAGTACCCAGCGCAATAGATTCGGGAACAAAGTCAGATAGCATTGATGCCAGCTGACTCGCGGGAAGCTTTTTACGGGCCAGCCAGATGTCCAGCACCATGAAGGCCAGCGCCCCCAAAAGGAAACTTACACAAGAGGCGGCAGTACCCAGTTCCTGCATGCCATCCGGCACCAGCACCAGCGCCACTGCCGAAAGCAGGGCTCCGGCTCCCATGGCGAGGATGGCATGCCGAAGTTCTTCGTCGAGCCACGCCGGAAAAACACCTTCAACCCTGGCTAATAGTCCGCCGGCAGGCATAGCCAGCCCTGCCACCAGTGCCATTATCACTACATAAACGACTGACGGGTCTGTCACGCAATTCCCTCTGTTAGCTGTATTCCCGGCTGCTTACTGCGCGTTACTCTCAGCGTTCTGTTCGGCAATCCGTTCGGCAATCCGTGTCATATTTTCGTTGTTGTCACGATGCACGATAATGTTATCTTCAATACGGATACCGCCATAGGGGCGATAAGTATCGACCACATCCCAGTTAATGTACTTGGAAGACTCGCTGCTTTTCAGATCGGCAAGCAGAGACTCTATAAAATACAGGCCAGGTTCGATAGTAAAGACCTGACGGGCTTCTACCGTGCGGGTACAACGTAAAAATGGGTGTTCGTCAGGCGCAGGCTTGGGTGTGCCGCGGTCGTCCATTACCAGTCCGCCCACATCATGCACCTGTAACCCCAGGAAGTGGCCAATCCCGTGTGGGAAGAAAGTACGGGTAATACCCTGTGCCAGGCAGTCCTCAGCACTCATGTTAACCAGTCCGGCCTGCACCAGCACATCGGCAATACCCTCATGGGCCGCCAGATGAATATCGGCATAATCCACACCAGGTTTTAACCTGCCGGCCAGTGACAGGGTTAACTTATCGAGTTCGCTAATCAGGCCTTTGAACGGATTATCTCCCACCGTGTAGGTGCGGGTGATGTCTGCCGCATAGCCATTATAATTCGCACCGGCATCAATCAGAAAGGAACGATGCTGGTCTGGTTTAGCAGTGTCGTAGTGCATGTAGTGGAGAATCGAACAATGTTCATTAAGGGCAATGATACCGGTGTAGGGCACATCGTTGTCGCCCTGCTGAGTAGCAGCATTGTAAGCGAGGTTTATTTTAAACTCGCTTTCGCCGGCAAAGAACGCCTGCGCCGCCGCCCGGTGACCTGCCACCGCTATACGGTTAGCTTCGCGCATGCAGGCCAGCTCATAGTCAGTTTTATAAGCGCGTTGGTAATGTAAGTAATGCAGTGCCCGGTCGGGATTCACATTGGTAAAGCCTAACGCACTGGCTACTTCAATATACTCACCTACGTAGGCAAAGTTGCGTTTGTCGTACGGCAGATGCTTTTCCACCATATCCGCCTGCCTGAGCATGACCACGTCGAAACAGTCAGTCCAGTATTCGTTGGGCTCAGGCGGCACTTTGTGCCAGAAGTCGGTGGGCCGGTAAAAAATGAGCTTGGGTTTATCCACCCCGTTAACCACCAGCCAGCAGTTTGGGTTATCGATAACCGGTAACCAGGCCTTAAACTGTGGGTTAACCTTAAAAGGATAATGGTTGTCGTCTAAAAACAATCGCTTGCTTTGACCTGAGTGAATAACCAACCCTTCCAGTCCTTCCCGTTCCACGGCTTCGCGGGTACGTTGCTGAAGGGTTTTAATATGCGCTGCATACAGGTCGTGATGCTCTGTCATAGTGCCTCTGTCGTTATCTTTTATGCTTATATTATGGCGCATAACACTACCACGCGCTTAAGGTAAAGTCAGGCTGTCTGCCGAGAGTTTCATGCGACTCAAAGTATCGAACAGGTGCGACGGCTGGCCAAGTTGTACCTGATAGATATAGCGGTAAGCCATCACCGCTTTGACATAATGACGGGTTTCCCGGTAAGGGATGTTTTCAATCCACACATCCAGCGATTGCTCACCGTTGGTTGGCAACCACTCCATCACCCGCTGCCAGCCAGCGTTATACGAAGCCGACACCAGCACCGGATTATGATTAAGCTTCTCGTTAAGGTATTTCAGATACTGAATCCCAAACTCAAGGTTTTGCTCAGGCTGAAGCAGAGTACGATACCCTACCCGCTGCTTACTGATGTAATTGACGGTGCCCGGCATCAGTTGCATCAGGCCCCGGGCCCCGGCCGGTGATACCGCATCAACCATAAACGAGCTCTCCCGTCGGGCAATCGCCATAGCCAGCGCCGGGTCGACCTCGTGCTCTGAAGCCTGCTGCTGAAACTCTTCGGCAAACGCCATGGGAAAACGGCGGCGCACATCGTTGAAGTAACCGGTTTGAGCAAAGCCGATAATGGCCTGATCGTGCCATCCCCAGTCGCTGGCAAGCAGCGTTACCGCCCGCTTTTCTTCGTTGGTCAGGCGCCGGTTCAGGTAATACCACTCACGCCGGGCTTCCACAAAGCGGCCCAGCTTAAATAACTCGTAGGCGCGTTGCACCGCCGGCACCGTGCTCATTCTGGCCAGGGTGTAATCGCTCATTTCAAGAGGCTTATCGGCCAGCTCCGGCGGTTGTTGCAAACGGGCACTGGCCAGAAACCCGTAATAATGACGCTCTTTGGCTAACTCACCATAAAGCTGTTGTGGCACCTGCTCAGCATTAAGCTCTGAAAGTCCCCGAGCCCGCCAGTAACGAAAAGCGTCCTGGCGCTGCTCATCTGCCGGTGCGGTCTGAATGACTTCCAGCGCCTGCTGCCAGTCACTTTGCCGCAGCATATAGGCAAGATGCCAGTGTCTGACGTCTTCTTCAGCATCAGGCACGTTCGCCTTCGCCAGCCACTCACTGGCGTTATCATCGCCTTCAATCACCAGACTGATGGCAATGGCGCGATAAATTTGTCTGATTTGTGCCTCACTGAATGCGATTTTGCCCTGCCAGTACTGAAAAGCTTTTATTGCTTTGGTTGGCGTCTGCCAGGCCAGCCGGATCAGACCGTAATAAAGCACGGCCTTTTCCTGCTCCGGATACTTACGCGGAAACAGGCTGTATTTCAGTACCGTAGACGATGAGCGACGGGTCTGCCGCCATAAATCCACCAGATAATGATGCGAGGCAGGCAGCCGGCGCTGCAGATAGCCCAACAGATTACGATCGCCGCCTCTGACCACTTTTTCGATGCGCCCCAACACCCTGTCGGTGGTCATATGGCCAGCCTGTTGCCACTGTTTAAATACTGGATCGCACTCATCCGGACGCGACTGTCCGGACAACCATAGCGCATCAACCTGCTCAAACCAGTAGTCCGCGTTGTCCGACTGCTGTAGCTGATAGTGCAGATAGCGGCAGGTATATTTAGTGCCAAGCCCCGGTTGATAGGCTTCAATAAACGCCGCTTTTCTTTGCTGTTTGCTAAGTAAATCCAGCCAGCGCTTGCGCAAATGCGTCGCCAGAGGCGTACCAGCATAGCGGGCAAGAAATTCATTAACGGTGGTGTCGGACAGGCTCCCCAGGGTGCGCTCGGCAAGTCGCAGTTTTAAATACGGCACCAGCGGGTAGTTAGCCAGATCCTCAATGTCTTTATGGATAGCGGGTAGTTTTGATACCGGCAGTGTATTGAGTTGTTTCTCCAGGCTTAAAAATTGTTCGCGTTGCTGTTCACGCAGTTTGCCGTCTTCGGCCACCGCATACGGCGAAGCAAACCAATTCAGTAGCGTGATCAGCAGTACTAACCGCAATGCCTGCACAACATCTCCTTTTTTGCCCGGGCTCTATAAGAGTCTTGTAGTGTAGAGACTCTGCGCCCGGGATGACAGCGATATTCGATGACTCGCTTTTATGCGAGTTTCAGGGCAAAAAGTAACCAACAGTGCTAACATCAACAACAGCATTGCCGGAATCGCCTGCCCGTATTTCTAATTTAGCAAAATTGGCAAAAAATGGCAGCGACAGGAATGGCTATACACAACTATAAATAAATTAAATATGCGTTAAAGGGCTTGAAAACGTTACCTTAGACACCATTGACTCAACATAATTGAAACACCTGTTTGAATTTTTGTTGATATTTTTCTCTGCATTGGAAAGAATCAGGGTTTTAAAGAAAACGCGCCTCCCTACAATTTTATTAATTTCACGCGTAACGCTGAAAGGAGACAACAATGATCTACGAAGGCCAAAATCTAACGGTATCACTGTTGGATAACGGTTTTGCTGAGCTGGTATTTGATGCCAAGGGCTCGGTAAATAAATTCGACCGCCAGACAATCAGTGACCTGGACGAAGCTACCCAGGCAATCGCTGCTAACAGCGATGTAAAAGGTGTGGTAGTTCGCAGCGCCAAACCGGCTTTTATCGTTGGTGCCGACATCACTGAATTTACCGATATGTTTGCTCAGCCAGAAGAAGAAGTGCTGGCCTGGGTTTCCAAAACATCAAAAGTGTTTGACCGTTTCGAAGATCTGCCGGTCCCCACCGTCGCTGCCGTGAATGGCTTTGCGCTGGGTGGCGGTTGTGAGATGGCACTGGCCTGTGACCTTCGCGTTGTGGATACCACGGCTTCTATCGGCCTGCCGGAAGTGAAATTAGGCCTGATGCCAGGCTTCGGTGGAACCGTGCGCCTGCCACGCCTCATTGGTTCGGATAACGCCCTTGAGTGGATGACCACGGGTAAAGACAGAAAAGGCCAGCAGGCACTTAATGAAGGCGCCGTTGATGCCGTTGTTGCACCTGAAAAACTGACTGAAGCCGCTCTTAGCATGGTGGCGGATGCCGCCGCCGGCAAAATCGACTGGCAGGCTCGCCGGGCCAGCAAGAAAGCGCCGCTCAAATTAAACAGCAATGAAGCGATGATGAGCTTCTCTACCGCCCAGGCTTTCGTTGCTGCCAAAGCAGGCAAGCACTACCCGGCTCCGCACATGATGGTAGAAACTGTTAAGAATGCCTCATCACTGGATCGTGATGGTGCATTGGCACTGGAAAACCAGGGCTTCGTGAAGCTCGCTAAAACCGATGCGGCGAAAGCCCAGATTGGTATTTTCATGGCCGACCAACTGGTGAAAGGCAAAGGTAAGAAGTTAGCCAAATCAGCCAGCAAAGCAGTCAAAATGAATGCGGTACTGGGTGCCGGTATCATGGGTGGCGGCATTGCTTACCAGAGCGCCGTGAAAGGCTTGCCAGTAGTAATGAAAGACATTAACCAGCCTGCTCTGGATCTTGGCCTGTCTGAAGCTGCTAAGATACTCAATAAAGGTATGCAGCTGGGTAAAGTTACGCCAGAAAAAATGGCTAAAACCCTCAATGCTATTACTCCGTCACTGGAATACAGCGCCATTAAGGACGTTGATCTGGTCATTGAAGCGGTGGTGGAAAACCCGAAGGTTAAGAGCATCGTACTGAAAGAAACCGAGCAGAATGTGGATGACGACACTATCCTGTGTTCAAACACCTCTACTATTTCGATTAACCAGCTGGCAGAAAGCCTGGAAAAACCAGAGCGTTTCTGCGGTATGCACTTCTTTAACCCTGTGCACCGCATGCCACTGGTCGAAATCATCCGCGGCGAGAAAACCTCAGACGACACCATTGCTGCGGTAGTAGCGACCACGCTGCAAATGGGCAAAACGCCGATTGTAGTAAATGACTGCCCGGGCTTTTTGGTGAACCGCGTATTATTCCCTTACTTTGCCGGTTTCTCGAAACTGGTACTCGATGGCGCCGATTTTGTTGCCGTTGATAAAGTGATGGAAAAACAGTTTGGCTGGCCAATGGGCCCGGCTTACCTGCTCGACGTGGTAGGAATGGACACGGCAGACCATGCCGCCTCGGTTATGGCAGACGGTATTCCTGAGCGTATGGCAAAAGTCGAAAACGACCCGGTAACGCTGTTGTTTAACGAAGAGCGTTTAGGCCAGAAGAACGCTAAAGGCTTCTATAACTTCAGTAAAGATAAGCGTGGTAAGCCGAAGAAAGATGCGGCCCCTGAAGCTTATGAGCTGATAAAGCCTCACCAGGCAGAAGCCAGTGAGTTTAGCAGTGAAGAAATCATTGCCCGCCTGATGATCCCGATGGCCAACGAAGCGATTCGTTGTCTTGAGGAAGGCATCGTGGCAAGTGCTGCCGAGGCCGATATGGCCCTGATTTACGGACTTGGCTTCCCGCCGTTCCGCGGTGGTATTTTCCGTTACATCGAAACTATGGGATTAGCGAACTTTGTCGAACTTGCCGACAAATACGCCCATTTAGGTCCGATTTACCAAATTACAGACGGCGTTCGTCAAATGGCC
Source organism: Pseudomonadota bacterium (assembly GCA_036141415.1). Taxonomy (GTDB): domain Bacteria; phylum Pseudomonadota; class Gammaproteobacteria; order Enterobacterales; family Alteromonadaceae; genus Alteromonas. Next base: position 6,629 of record JAYZXK010000009.1, on the reverse strand, counting down.
GCTGAAGGTAAATCTTATTTCGCTTAATCACCTTAGGAGACATAATCATGAAAGATGTAGTAGTTATTGACTGTATTCGCACACCCATGGGTCGCTCCAAAGGTGGCGTATTCAGAAACGTTCGTGCCGAGAGTTTATCGGCGCACTTAATGAGTGCCCTGATTGCCAGGAACCCCAATGTGGATCCGGCAGAAATTGAAGACATTATCTGGGGCTGTGTTCAACAAACCAAGGAACAGGGCTTTAACGTTGCCCGTAATGCCCAGTTGTTAACCGAAATCCCACGCAGTACTTCTGCGGTAACGGTTAACCGTTTGTGTGGCTCGTCCATGCAGGCGTTACATGATGCCACTAAAGGGATTATGACCGGTCAGGGCGACGTGTACATGATTGGTGGTGTGGAGCACATGGGTCATGTGCCAATGACCTTTAACCTGGACTTCCACCCGGGTCTGGCCAAATATACCGCCAAAGCGTCTGGTAACATGGGCATGACAGCAGAACTGCTGGGCCGTCAGAACGGCATTACCCGTGAGATGCAGGATGCCTTCGCAGCCCGCTCACACCAGAAAGCGCATCAGGCACACCTGGAAGGCCGCTGGGCCAGCGAGATTGTCGCCACCGAAGGCCACGATGCCGACGGCGTGTTAAAGATGGTCGACTTTGACGAAGTTATCCGCCCGGAAAGTACGCCAGAAACCATGGCTGCGTTGCGTCCGGTATTTGATCCGGTTAACGGTACTGTTACTGCGGGATCTGCTTCGGCGATTTCAGACGGTGCTTCGGCAATGCTGCTAATGTCGGCCGATCGTGCCAAAGAACTGGGCCTGACACCACGCGCTAAGATTCGCTCAATGGGTGTGGCTGGCTGTGACGCGGCAATCATGGGTTATGGCCCGGTGCCTGCAACCCAAAAAGCCCTCAAGCGTGCGGGCTTAACCATGGATGATATTGAGATTGCCGAGTTTAACGAAGCCTTTGCGGCTCAGGCACTTAGCTGTATCAAGCAACTTGGCTGGCTGGATAAGTACGACGAATGCGTTAACTTAAACGGCGGTGCGATTGCGCTGGGTCACCCTCTGGGTTGCTCAGGCTCTCGTATCAGCACCACTCTGATTAACCTGATGGAAGCTAACGACAAATCAATCGGTCTGGCGACCATGTGTATTGGTTTAGGCCAGGGTATTGCTACCGTATTTGAACGCGTGTAGGCCAGTACAACTTCATTGAAAGGGCACCTTAGCGGTGCCCTTTTTTATTGTTGCCAGAAAATCTGAGCTTTACCGGCATACCTGGCGTAGTAAACCCATTACTACTTTGTTTCTGCCAGGGAGTTTTCATGAAGGTAATGGTCTTCGTTTTTTTCTTTGATTAGTTGGTTTTGTTTTTCTGCCCACGCCGCTGAATATGCTATTGAGCAGGTGAAGGATAATGTCTATCGCTTTACTGCCGGCAACTATCATTCGGTATTTGTCACCACTGAACAGGGTACTATTGTTACCGATCCCATCAGCGCTGATGCGGCGAGCTACTTAAGGCAATACTTTTCCCAAAAAAAGCTACTGCCAGTAAGTTATATGCTGTACAGCCACAATCATACCGATCACGTTAGTGGTGGCGAGAATCTGGCCGGCGATAAAACCGTAGTGATTGCTCACAAACAAGCTGCCCGGGACATTGCATTTACCCGCCTGCCAACCCGGCAACCTGATATTACATTCAACGATGAACTAACCGTTACTTCCGGCTCAACTCAGGTTCACCTGGCTTATCATGGCGAAAATAACGGCAAGGGCTCAGTAAGCTACCTTATTCAACCCGCCGGAGTATTACATGTTGTAGACTGGATAGTGGTTGGTCGCTTACCCTATAAAGATCTGCCCGGTTATGACATACAGGGCATGATCAGCTCCACCAAAGCGGTACTTAGTCGCTACGACTTTGAGGTATTTGTAGGCGGCCATGCCGATATTGGTACCCGTGCGGATATTGAATATTATCTGGCCTATCTGGAAGCGCTTTACAGTGCCGTAAGAGACGGCATGCTGGCCGGCAAAACCTTAGCGGAATTACAGCAAAGCATTACATTAGAGCAGTTCAGTGATCTGAAAATGTATAACGAATGGCTACCCGACAATATTAAAGGCGTGTACCAGTCACTGGTGGACGACTCCTACTTTAACTTTCGGGCCGACCTTGATACGACCTACTAACCTTTAAAATACTGCGTAACTGCATCAAACAGGCTGGCACAGCGTTGGTAGCCAGAGGCCACACCATCGCTTTCATAATTCGAATCCACCAGGTATAAGTGCTGTATTCCGGCACTTTGCCCCGCCTGTATGTCTGACATTTTGTCACCAATCATCACTGAACTTGCCAGGTCGATCTGATGTTTTGTGGCAGCAGCGTTGATCATGCCTGGATTTGGCTTACGAAAATCACATTCTTTTAGATATTCGCCCTGCCCGTGGGTAGCATGATGCGGGCAAAACCGTACATCGGTGATGGTGACATCGTGCAGTGCAAATTGCTCGCACATCCATTTAGTGAGTTCTGCAAACTGCTCCTCGGTGTAATACCCTCGGCCAATCCCAGCCTGATTAGTAACAACAATGATGACGTAACCTTCATCGACTATACGTTTACAGGCCTCAAACACACCTGAGGCAAACTCAAAACTCTCAGGCTTACATACATAGCCGTGATCAATATTAATTACGCCATCCCTGTCGAGAAAAAACGCTTTACGCTTTATCACCATATTGATTCCGTTTTAAAGGCCGGCCATAACCAGCTAATTTTCTATATCTGCCAGATATTCAGCATTGAGAATATCCATAAGAGTGTCATTCTGAATATCGCTGGTCCACAGTTCAAAGTTTTTAAATCCGGCGGCTATGAAAAACTCCATCTCGTTTCTGAATGCTTGTTCGGACGAAATACCTTCGGCAAACCTTTCAGGTTCGTCAGTGAAGCTGGCTATGGTCTGACAAATGGCAAAAGAGTTATTCGCGGCCTGCTGAGCTACGGGAAATGCCGCATATTCCATTTCTCTTGGATCCGTTGTCATACGGGATGCGCACCACCAAATCGCTACACCACACCGCTCACCAATAGTATCAAAACAATAGTCGTAAGCGGTTTGCGCCAGGGCCGGACTATTAAATACGGTATGCACTTCCATAATGACCGGAGTGGTGGGAAAGTAATTCATATACATGTCTGCTACAGCGTTGTATGCGTCACTGAGCTTTGAAAACGTATAGCCTGCATCAGTAAAACTTTGCTCGTCCACACGCCAGTGCATCTCCACCCCGTTAGTCATCGCCGCATAGGTAATGTAAATACCAGCCAGATGTTCATGCCCATCAAATTGATCGCCCAGTTCACTAATGAGTGCTTGTTTGTAGCTCTGATACGTTGAATCCCAGGGTAAACAAGTGACTTCCGGATTCCCCCTGAACGTAAAATTAAATGTGGTGCACTCATCCAGTAACCATTGAGGCATTTCCTTGCTATCGACGATCGCCAGACTGACTTTGTCGCCGAGAGCCTCGGCTTCCTGCAATTCTCGCTCTATCACCGAAAAATCGTATTCTGCAGGAGCCGGATTTATATCTGACCAGCTTAATCTTATGAGGGTGCCGGAAACATGGGGTAAGCCATTGATATGCTCTGATACAAACGACCCGCTGTTAGTCGTATTTAAGCTGCCTGCGCTGTTGAAGATCCCCTGTGGAGGGGCTTTAGAATCACCGGCTGGCGGTGGGTTACTTACCGGTGGCAGCGGAGTAGGCGTTGGCGAAGAGGTTGTTGAGTTCCCCCCTCCGCAAGCCGTAATAAAGAATACCAAACAGGTCAATAAGCCGGATAATCGCAACAAAAGGGAGCACCTCATTAGTTTGCACAGCATTGTCATTAACAGAGCAGCCCGGTTACTGCCTGCGGGCATTTTGCTTACAAGCTAAAGTATGCTGGTAATCCTTCGCATTCTCAACCAGGAACTGACACTTGCGACAAGCAAATACGCAACAGGCCCCTGGTGGGGCCTGTATCATCATTCTGAAATGCTTACTTCAACAGCGGGGCATATTCAGTTTCCAGAATAGTCATCAGACTCTCATCTTTTAAGTCAGCAGACCAAATCTCGAAGTTCTTAAAGCCTTCGCCGATAAAGAAATCCATTTCGTTGCGTAAGGCTTCTTCAGGTGTCCAGCCTTGACCTGAGTCGAAGCGGTCTGGTTGAGAACTGAAATTACCAATGGTCTGACATACCGCAAATGAAAGTTCAGTAGCCTGTTGTGCCACATGATAAACCGGATACTCAGCCTGGCGAGGATCGGTTGCCATCCGTGATGCACACCACCAGATTGCCACACCACAACGACTTCCCAGCGTATCATAACAATGGTTGAAGGCATTTTCGGCCAGGTGGGACTCGTCAAATACAGTATGGATTTCCATCAGAATTGGCGTAGTAGCAAATGCTTCAGCGTACATATCCATGACATCGTTATAGGACTGCTCTAAACGATCCGGGGTATAACCCGCCGCCGTAAATTCATTTTCATCCACACGCCAGTGCATCTCGATACCGTTGGACATAGCGGCGTAGCTCATATAAACCCCACGCAGATTCGGATGCGAGTCAAACTGTGCGCCTAAACGACTTACTAGCTCTGCTTTAAATTGCTGATAGTAACTATCCCATGGCAAACAGGTAGTTGCAGCCTCACCACGGAAGGTGTAATCAAAGGTTTCACACTGATCCATTACATATTGAGGCATTTCTTTGCTGTCGAGTATGGCCAGACTAATACTGGCATTCAACTCTTCAGCTGCCGCCAGCTCATTTTCCAGTGGCGTGAAGTCGAAAACACCTTCAGATGGATTAATAGCTTTCCAGCTAACTCGCACCAGACTACCTGTTACATGCTCTTCGCCGTTGATATCATCACGAACAATGGTGGCACGCTGATCAGTGGAACTAATGATACCAGCGCTGTGAAACAACCCCTGAGGTGCACTCTTAGTCTCTGGCTCAGGCGTCGGCTCTGGTGTTGGCTCAGGCGTCGGCTCTGGTGTTGGCTCCGGTGTTGGTTCTGGTGTTGGCTCAGGTGTAGGTCGTCTGAAAATTGGACGCCAGAACCCACGCGCTGGAGAAATCGCCGCCGTGCTACCAGAGCGAGAAAAGTTTACTTGGGTCGATCCATCGAGGTTATTGGTTTCCATACCTTTACGGGTGAAGTTATTGTCATTCAGGCTGGCAGCACCTGCAGAGAATGTTGCAGAGATTACAGCTGTAGCAATAACACTTTTAATAAAACCAGACATTTCTATTTACCTCAAAAAAAACTAAAACACGGTTGCTAAGAACGGGATGAATTAAAGTCTTTTTCGGTATAAATAAAAATCACCATCACCATACGAGGGTATATAAAATGCGACCTGAAGCGATTTCAGTGCGTTTGGAGCACTCGATAATTACCAGTACCTTGCAGTATTTCAGGCCATGGTGTATCCGCTAACTCTATGACACAAAAAGGCTTTAGTTTTTTTCATGTCGATCTGGTCAAGCGACAGGGAAAAAGGCATTTCCCAGCCATATTACTTCACACAATCAGGTATATAAAAAAATAACCAATTGAATGAAAGAAAATTTAAAAACGCCGCCATAAAAACGCTGGAATTCTAAAAAGTACGATAAATCAATAGTATCTAATGAAAAATGATGACTTTACTTTTTCTACCCACAACATTTTTACTATTTTTGCCCACAGGTCCGTAATGTGGCCTAAAAAGAAGTGTTTTTCCCGGGGGTCTATGGCACGATAAATATCTCTCATTGATAACGATACCTTGCGCACTAAACACCGCAGCAGCCCTACACGACAGGAGTAATACATGAGCCCGGATATTCAGGATGAAATAAAAGCATCCATTGCCGTTAAGGAAGCCACATTAAAAGATGAACATCTGCTATCCCAACTTAGCGACCTCATCGATAAATGCCTTTCTTCACTTCAGCAGGGCGGCAAAATCATTTTCTGCGGCAATGGCGGCAGCTTCGCTGATGCTCAACATTTATCCGCAGAGTTTACCTCCCGTTTCTTGTTTGATCGGGCGCCACTGCCGTCGCTGGCACTGGGTACCAATAACTCAGCGATTAGTGCTATTGGCAACGACTATGGCTATGAGTTTGTTTTTTCCCGCGAATTACAAAGCATTGCCAGCGAAAAAGACGTGTTTGTAGGTATCTCCACCAGCGGTAACAGCCCTAACGTTATTGCCGCAGTAGAAGTGGCTAAACAAATGAACGTCAAAACTTATGTGTTAACCGGTCAGACCGGTGGTAAATTAAAGGCACTCTGCGATTGCCTGTGCATTCCATCACCCGACACAGCGCGTATACAGGAATGCCATATCCTGCTTGGCCATATATTGTGCGGGCAGGTAGAAAAGCGATATTTTAAAGGATAAGTAATTCATTTATCGCCCAATAAAAAAGCACCGAAAGGTGCTTTTTTATTGGGCTTGTACAAATGAAAACACTACAGCGCCCAGAGTATTGTTGATTCTTTTATCTATTGTGAGATGACTTCCATCACTTATTTATTTTAACTGGT
>JAYZXK010000008.1:0-2661 GCA_036141415.1 Pseudomonadota bacterium | reverse complement strand
TAATATCCTTATTGGTGCCTGCCTGAATGCCCTGTCTGATCAGCTTAACGTTACTTTCAGCCACTCGTCACCGATTATTCTGGGGCGCAATCGTGAGCTGGAGAGTTTGCTGGCAAACACCAAGCAGCGCTGGAATCGTATTATGGCGGTGGAAATTGGTTACGGCATTAAACAGCGCGGCATACATTTTGAGTTGCTGTTGCTGTTCCCGGATACCTCTATGGAGCGTATTTATTCACGACTGGTAGATATTGAGGACTAATGCCGTGAACACTGATGTAATGGAAGAACTTAGCCGCCAGCATTGGTTACATGACTTATTGAGCTCACTTGAAGTGGGTATCGTGGTGCTCGACCGCGACTTTAAGGTGGAAGTGTGGAACCAGTTTATGGAAAACCACAGTAACCTGCGGCCCAGCCAGATCGTTGGTAAGTCGTTGTTCGAGCACTTTCCGGAGATTGAACAGGACTGGTTAATGCTAAAAGCAGAGCCTGTGTTTAACCTCAAATCCCCGGTGTTTCTGATTTGGGAGCAACGCCCGTATTTATTTAAGTTTGGTTGCAACCGGCCCATAACTTCCGAACTGGATGTGATGTATCAGAACGTGACCCTGTTTCCTTTGTCATCGCTCACCGGCAAGGTCGAGCGTATGTGTATGCTGGTTTACGATGTAACAGACCAGGCAAGTAGCCGGCTGAATATCGAAGGCCTTAATAACCAGCTTACCGAAATGAGCCGCGTTGACGGACTCACTCAGTTGTATAACCGTCGTTACTGGCAGGAGAGATTTCAGAGTCTGTATCGACTGGCTAAACGCCGTGAGTCGGCCAATACTGCTGTGATGCTTGATATTGACCACTTTAAGGCGGTTAACGATAACTATGGCCACCAGGCTGGCGATAAAGTGATTCAGACCCTGGCGCAGATCATTAAAAAACAGGTGCGTGAAACCGACCTGGCCGGTCGTTATGGTGGTGAGGAATTTGCCATTATTTTAGCCGATGCCAGTGGGGATGGGGCGATGCAGGTGGCTGAGCGGATCCGCAAGGCGGCTGAGGCAACGGAAGTCACCCATGATGGCCAGTCTATCAGATTTACCGTAAGCCTGGGGCTGGCGGAATTCTCCTCTGCTTTTGCCAATGAGATGCAATGGCTGGATATTGCCGACCAGGCGCTCTATGAAGCCAAGGAAAACGGCCGTAATCAGGCTATTCTGCGGGCCAAATAATTCGGCCTCAACTATCCGGCAGAGTTGCCTTTTTCAATCGCCGTAATGTTATGCCTCAGCCGGTACAGAATGACCAGGCTGGGGATAACCATCAGGGCGGTGAGAACAAAAAACAGCGCCCAGTTACCGCCCATTGCATCCACCAGAATACCGCTTGCCGATGCCAGTAAGGTGCGGCTGGCGACACTCAAAGACGCCATCAGGGCATACTGTGTGGCCGAAAACGCCCGGTTACATAACAAGGATATAAAGGCTACCATGGCTACGGTGCTCCATGCTGAAGTAAAGCCATCCAGCACAATGGTGACCACAAACCAGCCCTTATGCGGGCCAATTTCCGCCATCCAGGCGAACATCAGGTTACTGGCCGCCATGGCAATGCCAGCAATAAACAGACCGCGGAAAATACCGTAGCGGATATTCACCAGTCCGCCGATAATGGAGAACACAATGGTAACCCACCAGTTGAGCAATTTTGAATAAGTGCCAATATCACTGTTGCTGAAACCTATCTCTTTGTAAAACACAATGCTCATCCGGCCAAGAAACGCTTCGCCAATTTTAAACAAAAATACAAACAGCAGGATCTGCAGTGCGAGTTTTACCCCGTTGCGGCTGAAAAATTCCCGGAACGGCTCGACCAGGCTGACTAACAACCAGCTTGAGATCTTACCGAAAAGACTGTCGCCAGCACTAAGTAATGCCTGGTAGCGCTCAGTGGCGGCATCCAGCATAGCTTGTCGGTTTACGTCTGGCTCTTTAGCCACCACCAACGTAGCCATCAGGCATAACGTCATAATCGCAGCCAACAATAAATAAATATGTTGCCATTCCCAGCCGGGCAAATCGGCCACCAAAAACGGTATCGCGCCGAGCCCGCCGTAGCCTGTCCACCATCCGGCTGTTGCCAACGAGGAAGCTGCCGACATGGCGTCAGTCTCGTGTTGAGCGATGGTGTCTATTCTGAAGGCATCAATGGCAATATCCTGAGTGGCCGAACTTAATGCGATAATAAAACCACACAGGGCAATCTGATACAGCGAGCTTTGGGCATCTAGGGTCGACATCCACACACAGCAACCAATGATCAGCAACTGCATTTGCCCTATCCAGCCACGGCGTTGACCAAGCGCCAGCGGTTTAATACGGTCGAGTAACGGCGCCCATAAAAAGTTAAAGGAATAAACGGCAAAAATAGCGCCAAACAATCCAATGGCTGAGCGTGACAAGGATTCATCTTTAAGCCAGGCGGAGAGCACTGAGCCGATCATGACCCAGGGAAAACCACTGGCGATGCCAAAAACAAATATACTGAATAAGCGCTTGTCGCGGAAAATGGCCAGAGATGTGCGCACTAAGGAAGACTCTTTTTAGCTATTGTTATGCGCTTATTGGATCACGGATAGCCAGTGGCTGCAAGTAAAAGTCTGGC
>JAYZXK010000007.1:0-14042 GCA_036141415.1 Pseudomonadota bacterium | reverse complement strand
GATGACGCCGCGCTGCAGCCGCTTAGACAAATTATGCATATTCAGCAAAATGTCGAAAAGCTGCCCGAACGCGATAGCGATTGCCATGCGCCCCAGCGCAGTGACCCTAATGCGCCGCTGGTCAGACTGAATAACGGTCGGGTTGCCTGGGGTGATAATGTGGTGTTTGAGCAGCTTAACTGGACTATTGCGCCTGGTGAGCACTGGCAGATAATCGGCCCGAATGGCTCGGGGAAAACCTGCTTACTGACGCTAATCACCGGTGACAACCCACTTTGTTACAGCAACGATTTGAATGTGTTTGGTTATCAGCGTGGCAGTGGCGAAAGCATCTGGGACATAAAACAACACCTCGGCATCATTTCTAACAGTTTGCACTTGCAGTACCGGGTTAACTGCTCAGTTGCAGACGTGGTGTGTTCTGGTTTTTACGACAGTATTGGCCTGTACAAAACACCCACCGACAGGCAGCGACTGCTGTGCCGGGAATGGCTGGTTGCGGTTGGCCTGGAACAAGAAGCGAAAACGCCGTTTCAGTCATTATCATTTGGCGATCAGCGTTTACTGCTCATCGTGCGGGCGATGGTGAAACATCCAAGCCTGTTGATTCTTGATGAGCCCTGCAATGGCCTGGATGAGATCAACCGCACCAAGGTGCTTGCCATGCTCGATTTACTGGCCCGGGAGGGCAATACCACGCTGCTGTATGTTAATCATCATAGCGAAGATAAGATCCCGGCGATCAAAAACACGCTGAATATGCGCGATTACCAGCCTCGTGACTAATTGGTAAAATACTACAAATTCAGGTTCTCTCGGCCGTACCTGAAACAAAGGTAAATGTAACCGGTTATAGCGATAACTCCGGGTACAAAGCCAAAAAATAATGGAAACTGGTTAAGCAATAAGTCAATAAATGCGCCGATGATAAAGCCTGAGAATATTGCTTTTTGTAATTCGGGTCCACCCTTTATGCCGTGTAGCATTCTGACTTCCCTTTAATTAGCGTTTGAACTAAACCTGTGTCTTTACGGAGGGTGGGCTGAAAACAACATTGCTTTCAACTGCCTATTGATGAACTACAATATTCTCATTGTTAGTTAAATCAGGCCACCGGCCTGAGGTTCAGTTTTTGAGGTGTAGTGATTAAGTAGATCGTTATCGCGATCGCAGGCACAGAATGTTAACAATGCTGATTAGCGTTAGATCGCGTATAAATTTGTTTTTTTTCGCCGCTGATCTCAGACCTTTTTAGAATTAAATACCCACTTCCCCTTAGCTTTGCTTCTAAGGGGGACGGTTTTTCCCACTTTTCCCCCTTTTTCCTTCTTTCTAATCAGCCACTTCAGCGCAAAGCCCGAAAATAAGGGATTTTCCCCCATTTTGTTACTCGTCCTGTACGGCGCGTTTTTGCTTGACAGTGGGGAGGAATGATACCTAAACTGTCAAAAGTGGGTAAAAGTGGCAAATAGTGGATCATATAATCAACGTTTTGCAGATTAGATCTCATAAAACACGAATAATAAGATCAATACACAAAAGGCTAGGGGAATGTTCCGCGGCGCTAACGCAATCAATCTGGATTCCAAAGGGAGACTGGCTATACCGACAAAGCATCGGCAGCCCCTTCTGGATGATTGTGCCGGACAACTGATCTGCACCATTGACACACAACAAAGCTGTTTGCTGCTTTACCCGCTTCCCGAATGGGAAGAAATCGAACTCAAGCTGAGTAAGTTTTCCAGCAACATTGAGCAGGAAAGACGAAAGATTCGTTTATTACTCGGCTACGCTATCGACTGCGAAATGGATAAGAGCGGTCGTGTGCTCATTCCTGTACCCCTACGTAATCATGCCAAATTAGACAAAGAAATTCTGCTTGTTGGCCAATTAAATAAATTCGAAATCTGGAATTCAGAAATCTGGGCTAAACGTATCGAAGAAGATATGGAAGTTGAGCGTTCTGGTAACTTTGAGCTCACTGAGCGTTTACAGGACTTCTCACTATGACCGCATCGTTTTCGCATACCTCTGTACTCCTGCAGGAATGCCTGGACGGCCTGGCCATCAAACCAGACGGTATTTATATCGATGCTACCTTTGGCCGTGGTGGTCATTCAGGTGAGATCCTCAAACAACTGGGCAGCAACGGCAGCTTAATTGCGTTCGACCGCGATCCCCAGGCCATTGAAGCCGCCGCCCGGTTTGCTGACGACGAACGATTTGAGATTGTGCATTCGGCGTTTGGTGACATGGCTGAAGTGATTGAGCAAATGGGCCTGACGCAGCAAATCGATGGCGTATTAATGGATCTGGGTGTGTCTTCACCGCAGTTAGACGACGCCGAGCGCGGTTTTAGCTTCCTGCGCGACGGACCGCTGGATATGCGTATGGATACGTCACGGGGCCTGAGTGCCGCAGACTGGCTGAACAGTGCTGATGAGCAGGATATTACCCAGGTAATTAAAGAATTTGGCGAAGAAAAATTCGGCAAGCGAATCGCTCATGCGATCGTCAATTACCGTCAGCAGCAACCGCTGGCCCGTACCAGTGAGTTAGTGACTATTATCGACCAGGCTATGCCGGTCAAAGACAAGTTCAAGCACCCGGCTACCCGCACTTTTCAGGGCATTCGAATTTACATCAACGCGGAGCTGGAGCAACTGAGGGTGGGGCTTAAAGCCGCAACCGGTATTTTACGTCCGGGTGGGCGTATGGCTGTGATTTCTTTTCACTCGCTGGAAGACCGCCTGGTAAAACGTTTTATGAAGGAGCAGAGCAAGGGCAAAGCATTGCCACCGGGGCTACCGGTAACCCAGGCAGAAATCGACGCCGACAAAGTGTTAACCCTCATCGGCAAAGCCATTAAGCCTGGCGAGGAAGAACTCAAACATAACGTGCGATCCCGCAGCGCGGTACTCAGGGTGGCGGAAAAACGATGACCGGTTCGACGACCAACTTTAATTTCCTCCTCATCCTGGTTACCGAATTGACCCGCCATAAGCTGCGGGTTTTGTTGTTTATAGCGGTTATCGCCAGCGCCCTGGCGGTGATCCTCAGTACGCACCACAATCGCCAGCAAAATATTGCCCTGGAGGAGCTGATGCGAGAGAAAGATCAGCTCGACGTGGAATGGCGTAACCTGGTGCTGGAACAACGTGCCCTAACCGAGCACAACCGAATCGAAGCTATGGTTCAGAAGGAACTCGACATGCATCGTCCTGATGTGGATGACGAGGTTGTGGTGCGGATCAAATGACGGCGATCACATTAAAAAATACCAAGGCCAGGGCTGGCGGGGCAAAAATTAATACCCGTCCGGGTCCTATGCAGTGGCGCTTCGTGCTGGTAGTGGGCATTATTGTTCTGGTCTTCCTGATCCTGGCGCTACGTACCGCTTTTATTCAGGTCATCGCCCCGGATGCACTGATTGAACAGGGCGACAGTCGCACCCTGCGAACCCGCAATACCCCGACATACCGCGGACTGATCACCGATCGTAACGGTGTAGAACTGGCCGTAAGTGTGCCGGTGAGAGCTATCTGGGCCGATCCAAAAATTATTAATGAGCAAAATGGACTCAATCAAACCCGCCGCTGGCTGGCGCTGGCCGAAGTGCTGGGGCAGGACGTTGATGAGCTGGTGGGCAAGGTCGGCAACCCGAAACGCCGCTTTGTGTATTTGCAGCGTCAGGTGTCGCCGGCGATGGCTGATTATGTTGAAAAACTGGAAATCCCGGGCGTTTATTTGCGTAAGGAATCTCGCCGCTATTATCCGACCGGCGAAGTCGCTGCACAGTTAATCGGTATCACCAACGTGGATGATAAAGGCATCGAAGGGCTCGAGCGGTTATACGACGACTGGCTTACCGGTTCGCCGGGTACCCGAAAAATTCGCCGCGATGCCAAGGGGCGTCAGGTGGAAGTGTTGGAGAGCAAGGATGGCGAAGCCGCGGGCAATCTGACACTGACTATCGATCAGCGCATTCAGGCGCTGGCCTATCGTGAAATCAAAGAAGCGATGCTCTATTACCAGGCCAGCTCAGCCTCGGCCATCGTGATTGATGTGCATAGCGGTGACATTCTGGCGATGGTTAATGCGCCATCGTTTAATCCTAATGATCGCAGCGATATCTCGCCGCGGCGGATGCGCAACCGGGTGATTACGGATGCCTTTGAACCCGGTAGTTCATTGAAGCCTCTGGCGGTACTCAGCGCACTGGAGTTTGGCGCGGTAAAAGTGGGCGATATCGTGGATACGTCGCCTGGCTGGATGCGTCTTGGTGGCAGTCTGGTAAAGGATTTCCGCAATTACGGCAAACTTAGTCTGGCAGAAATCATTCAGCATTCCAGTAATATGGGCACCTCCAAACTGGCTTTGTCGGTACCCAAACCATTCCTGCTGGACACCTATTACAATATGGGCCTGATGTCGGACACCGGCATCAATATGCCCGGCGAAAGCAGCGGGATTTTTCACGAACGCAGCCGTTGGTCTGAGTTTGAATTGGCCACCTTATCTTTCGGTTACGGCATCTCCGTCACTACCGCCCAGTTAGCCAGAATGTACTCAACCATAGCGTCGGGTGGCATTAAGCGGCCACTTAACATTGTCAAAAATACCGATAATCAGGCTTACAAGCCCGGTGCCGAGCGGGTGATCAGCGAGCAAAATGCCAAAGCCATTATGGCCATGATGGAAACCGTTACGCAGGAAGATGGTTCAGGGGTTAAAGCCCGGATCCCGGGTTACCGGGTGGCGGGTAAAACCGGTACCAGCCGCAAAGCTGTGGCCGGTGGTTACGGTGAAGAGTACGTTAATATCTTTGCCGGCATAGCCCCGCTTAACGATCCGCAACTGGTCACCGTTGTGTTGATCAACGAACCCGGTGGCGACCTCTATCATGCCGGCGATACCGCAGCGCCGGTGTTTTCTGAAATTATGGGTGGTGCGTTACAACTACTGAATATTGCACCGGATGATCGTCAGGTAAGTGCCACACAAGTGGTAGAGAGGTCGACCAATGGTGGTTAACGCGTTTATGCAGAGTCTGCATGCACTGTTGATTAAATTTGGTATTAATGCACCGGATATCCGGGTTCACGGACTTACGCTGGATAGCCGAGAGGTGACACCGAAGCTGGCATTTGTTGCAGTTAAAGGGCACAGCCGTGATGGACGTGACTTTATTCCACAAGCCATCAGTCTTGGTGCCCGGGCTATTCTCGCTGAAGCAGAAGAAGCCGGTGAACACGGCCAGGTCATGATGCGCGAACATACGGTTATTGTGAAGGTGTGGGGTCTGGCAGACCTGCTTTCCTCACTGGCAGCCGCGTTTTACGACTATCCGGCCAATAAACTGGCGACCATCGCAGTGACTGGCACCAACGGTAAAACGTCTGTGGTACAGCTAATTACCCAGATGAAACATCTGTTGGGTCACCGCGCCGCGTCAATTGGTACGCTGGGCAGTGGTATTTATCGGGACGATGCCGACTTTAAGCCGCCAGCCAACGGCAATACCACACCCGATGCCATTTCTATGCAGTATTTACTGGCCGAATTTGTGCAGCAGGAAGTTCATCAGGTGGCTTACGAAGCATCCTCTCATGCACTGGTGCAGAATCGCCTCAAACAGGTGAATACCGACATTGCGGTGTTTACCAATCTGACCCGGGATCACCTTGATTATCACGGCACCATGGAGGCTTATGCAGAAGCCAAGCTCGGCTTGCTGGATTTACCCGGTCTGCATTCGGTGGTGCTTAATTATAACGACGAGGCAAGTCTAGCCTGGGCCAAGAAGGCCAACAAGTCGATTCAGAAGGTCTGGACCGCCGTGTTGCCAGAACCTGCCCGGGATATGCCAGAAGGTCGCTATTGTTTTGCCACAAATGTGCAATACCATCCCAATGGATGCCAGTTCAGGCTCGCAACATCCTGGGGGACAACCGTGGTACAAACCGATTTACTGGGGCACTTTAATATTGCCAACCTGATGAGCGCTACCGCGGCTTTACTCTGTCAGGGCGAACGTTTTGACAATGTGGTGAAAACCATTGAGCAGGTACAGGCAGTCGCCGGTCGCCTGGAAGTCTTCGAATTTCCTGACCATGCCAATGTGGTAGTGGATTATGCCCACACGCCGGATGCATTGAGTCAGGCACTTAAAGCCCTGCGCCTGCATACCAAAGGCAAGCTCTGGTGTGTGTTTGGCTGCGGTGGTGACCGCGATAAAGGCAAACGGCCATTGATGGCACAAGCCGCCGAACACGGTGCCGATGTGCTGGTGATAACCACCGATAACAGTCGCTCAGAATCACCTTCGGCTATTGCTGAGGATATTCGCGCGGGTCTTAAACACCCTGAAAATGCTCATGATATCCCCGACCGCGAACAGGCTATCCGTTATTGTCTGACCAATGCCAACAGCAATGACATCATTCTGGCGGCGGGCAAAGGGCACGAGAGTTATCAAATTATTGGTGAACAAAAAATAAACTATAACGAACGGGAAGCCATTACCCGTTTGCAGCAGGAGTGCAGCAAATGATTACCAGGTCTTTGATGTGGATAGCAGAGCAAATAAAAGGTCGCCTGAGTGGCGAAGACTGCACTGTATCTGCCGTAAGCACTGATACCCGAACCCTCACGCAGGGGGCCGTCTATCTGGCGCTTAAAGGTGAAAACTTCGACGGTCACCAATTTGTCGAGGCTGCAGAAGCAGCCGGCGCAGCGGCCGTTATTGCCAGTCAGCCGGTGACTACCGCACTGCCGGTGATTTATGTTGAAGATACCAAACTGGCGCTCGGCCAGCTTGGCGCGGCAGTTAAAGCAGAAGTAAAACCTAAAACCATTGGTATTACCGGCAGCAGTGGTAAAACCACCGTTAAGGAAATGTGCGCGGCTATCTTATCGCGGCGCGGCAATGTGCTGGCTACTGCTGGCAACTTTAACAACGAAATCGGGGTGCCACTTACCTTACTGCGCCTGACTCCGGAACATGAGTACGCGGTAGTGGAAATGGGCGCTAACCATCTCGGTGAGATTGCCTATACCACTGATCTGGTAAAACCGGATGTAGCAACCATTGTCAATGCAGCAGCGGCCCATCTCGAAGGCTTTGGCAGCTTACTTGGTGTGGCCCGGGCCAAAAGCGAAATCTTTAAGGGGCTGGGCGAAAAAGGCCTGGCCATTGTTAACCAGGACAGTCAGTTTGCTGAATTCTGGTTGGGCAAATTGAAATATCAGCCGGTGCAAACCTTTTCGCCGGATAACCACAATGCCCAGGCCGACTTCTATGCTACCGACATCACCATTGATTTGAATGGCTGCGCGGCATTTGAGATGCACTCGGCGCAGGGCAATACAGATATTCGCCTGGCTGTGCCGGGCATGCACAATGTAGGCAATGCACTGGTTGCTGCGGCGCTGACCATGGCAGTTGGGGCGACGCTGGAAGACGTTAAGTATGGCTTGCAGGATATGCAGGCAGTTGGCGGACGGTTAAAAGTAGTGCCGCTAACTGAGCAGGTACGGATTCTGGACGACACCTATAACGCCAACGTGGGGTCCGTTAAAGCGGCTATCGACACCCTGGCAAGCTTCTCTGGTCGGCGGGTACTGGTCCTTGGTGATATGGCGGAACTGGGCGAGAAAGCCCGTTACTACCATGAACAGGTGGGTGAATATGCCAAAGAGAAATTCATCGACTGTTTGTATACCTCCGGGGTGCTGAGTCAGAGTGCCTCAACCGCCTTTGGCGAAAATGGCTATCACTTCAGCGAGCAATCCGCTCTGATTGAGGCGCTGGAACAGGATTTAAGTCATGAGCAAAGAGACTTGACGATTCTGGTGAAAGGCTCCCGCAGCGCGAGGATGGAAAATGTCATAGCGGCGTTGGAGAAATCGCCGCTGGGAAAGCTTAGTCGTCGGCGGGAGAGAATAGCATGTTAATATGGCTCGCCGACTGGCTGACACAATTTGAATCTGGCTTTAACGTTTTCTCGTACCTCACGCTAAGAGCGATCCTGAGTACGCTGACGGCGCTGTTGATTGCCATTATTATTGGGCCGAAAATGATCCGCTGGTTACAACGGATGCAAATTGGTCAGACGGTGCGCACCGATGGCCCCGAATCGCACTTATCCAAGTCAGGTACGCCTACCATGGGCGGTTTACTCATTCTGGCAGCGATTGTTATCAGTGTGCTGCTTTGGGCAGATTTAACCAATACCTACGTGCTGGTAACCTTATTCGTGGTGGTTACCTTTGGCATTGTCGGGTTTGTCGATGATTACCGGAAAGTGGTACGTAAGGACTCAAAAGGCCTGATTGCCCGCTGGAAGTATTTCTGGCAATCGGTGATTGCTCTGTGTGTCGCGTTTTATCTGTATTCCTCAGCGCAAACCATGGAAGAAACGGCCTTACTGGTGCCGTTCTTTAAAGAGGTACTGCCGCAACTGGGCATTTTGTATATTGCCATTGTGTACTTTGCACTGGTAGGCACGAGTAACGCGGTTAACCTGACTGACGGGCTCGATGGCCTGGCCATTGTGCCAACAATCCTGGTCGCCGGGGCCTTTGCTATTTTTGCTTACGTCACCGGTAACGCCAACTTTTCCGGCTATCTGAATATTCCGCATATCCCACTGACCAGTGAACTGGTTATTGTGTGTACCGCCATTGTAGGCGCCGGGCTGGGCTTTTTATGGTTTAACACCTATCCGGCAATGGTCTTTATGGGCGATGTGGGCTCGCTGGCACTTGGCGGCACGCTGGGTGTTTTGGCGGTGCTGGTGCGTCAGGAAATCGTATTAATAATTATGGGCGGCGTGTTCGTGATGGAAACCGTTTCGGTGATCATGCAGGTAGGCTCCTACAAGCTACGCGGGCAACGCATTTTCCGCATGGCACCTATTCACCATCATTACGAGTTAAAAGGCTGGCCGGAACCCCGGGTGATTGTACGATTCTGGATCATCTCGCTGATTCTGGTATTGATTGGTTTGGCAACGTTAAAATTACGCTAGGTTATGACTGAAACAGTGCGTTTACCACAGTATGTTATTGCCGGTCTCGGCCAGACCGGTCTTTCCTGTGTGCGCTATCTGCAACAACAATCAGTAGCGTTTAAGGTGTGGGACACCCGCGCTGGCTTCAGTGTTAGCAAGGAGCTGGCTGAGCAGGTCAACGCCGATATCACCTGTGGTGAATTACCGCAAAATTACTGGCAAGGCGTTACCCATCTGGTATTAAGTCCTGGCATCGCCACCGATTTACCGGAAGTTGCACGGGCCAGACAAGCCGGTGTTAGCGTGATTGGCGATATCGAATTATTTGCCCTGGCCGTTAATCAGCCGGTAATTGGTATCACGGGCTCCAACGGCAAGACTACCGTTACCTTGTTAACCACGCACATTCTGCAGCACCTGGGTTTTAATGCCATTGCTGCCGGCAATGTAGGTTTGCCGGCACTGGACTCACTGCAGCACAAAGCTGATATCTCAGTGCTTGAATTATCCAGTTTCCAGTTGGAAACCACTCGTAGTTTAGCGCTCTCTGCCGGAGCGATACTTAACATTTCGGCTGATCATCTCGACCGTCATCATACGCTGGCAGCGTACAGTGAAGCCAAGCAACGTATTTTTGACCATTGCCGGGTAGCCGTGGTTAACCGCGATGACAGCAATACCATGCCGATGACGGCCGTCGAAACCAAAGTAGCCACCGGCCTGACCCCGGCCAGCGAAGACTTTGGCTGGGATGCAGCCCGGCAAACCATTACTTACAATGGCAAGTCCTTACTGGCTCTGGCTGATACCGCGCTGGTAGGTTTGCATAATGCAATGAATATTCAATCGGCACTGGCGCTGGTCAGTGTCTTTAGTCAGGATATGAATGCAGCTGCTCAGGCTGTGAAATCTTTTAATAGTGCGCCGCACCGCTGCACTAAAATTGCCGAAGTCGCGGGCGTCAGTTTCATCGACGATTCAAAAGCAACCAACATTGGCGCCACCGAAGCGGCCCTGCAAGGGCTGACCGGCAGCATAAAAGGTAAATTGATTCTTATTGCCGGCGGCGATGCGAAAGGCGCGGATTTAAGCGAGCTGGCACCGGTATTATCAGCTCATGTGGATGTAGTCATTGCCCTTGGCAAAGATGGAAAAGTGCTCAGTGAGATAGCCGCGCATGGTGTTTATGTTGAAAGTCTTGAGCAGGCTGTTCAGCAAGCGTTTTCACTGGCGGAGCCAGGCGATACAGTACTATTATCGCCGGCCTGTGCCAGCCTGGATATGTTTAAGAATTACCAGCACCGGGCAGAGGTTTTTCAGCTGGCAGTAGAGGAGTTATCAGCATGAATGCCGTAACTTCCCAGCTGGCCGGTCTTTTCGCTGCGCGTCACGATAAGCCAAACACCAGTGCTCCGGCGTTTGACGGTGGCATTGTATTAGTGGCGTTTGCTCTGATGGCGATTGGTCTGATTATCGTGACCTCCGCCACCATGCCGGTTGCCGATCGAATTCATGACAAACCGTTTTATTTCTCAATTCGTCACGGTATTTACCTGATTGGCGCCATTATCGCTGCCATGATTACGGTGCAGTTACCCATGCAGTTCTGGCGGGTGACCAACCCCTATATGTTACTGGCTGCCATAGGCCTGCTGGTGGCGGTACTGCTGATCGGCAGAAACGTTAATGGTTCTACCCGCTGGCTGGTAATCGGGCCTATTACGGTACAGGCAGCGGAACCGGCCAAGCTGTTTTTCTTCTGTTATCTGGCGGGCTATATGGTCCGGCGTTACGATGAAGTTACAGAGAATCTGAAAGGTTTTATAAAACCACTGGTCGTGTTCTTTATTCTGGCGTTGCTGTTACTGGCACAGCCCGATCTGGGCACGGTAGTGGTAATGCTGGCCACCACCATGGGGCTGTTGTTTTTAGCCGGTGCCAAACTGTGGCAGTTTTTTGCTTTACTGTTTGCCGGGGTGTTAGCCGTGGTTGCCCTGATTGTGGATTCAGAGTACCGGCTGGCAAGGGTCACCTCGTTCTGGGATCCCTGGGCCGATCCATTCGGCAGTGGTTATCAGCTGACCCAGTCTTTAATGGCCTACGGACGGGGTAACTGGTTTGGTCAGGGATTAGGTAACAGTTTACAAAAGCTCGAATTCCTCCCTGAGGCGCATACTGACTTTGTCATGGCCATTCTAGCCGAAGAACTGGGCTTCACCGGGGTGATGGTAGTGTTGTTACTGATGCTGTGGCTGGTTATCCGCGCACTGCAAATTGGTAATCAGGCGCTGGCCAGTGAACGGGCATTTGAAGGCTTTCTGGCCTATGCCATTGGCATTTGGTTCAGCTTCCAGACCGCGGTAAACATTGGTGCCAGCGCCGGCATCTTGCCCACCAAAGGGTTAACGCTGCCACTGGTGAGTTACGGTGGTTCAAGCTTAATTATCATGTCGGTTACCGTGGCTGTGCTGTTACGGATTGATTTTGAATTACGGGTAGCAGGCGTTCAGGCGCTGGACAAAGGCCGCAAGCGGGAAGGTAAAGCGAAAGTGAAGGCGGCTATGAAACCGCTTCAGGCTAACGACCCCGATTTAACGCAGGAGCCGGATGATGAGTAAACGTTGTCTGGTGATGGCTGGTGGTACCGGCGGGCATGTATTCCCCGGCATTGCGGTGGCCAATGAATTACAGCGCCGCGGCTGGCACATTGACTGGCTGGGTACGGCAGAACGCATGGAAGCTCAGGTTGTACCTGCCCATGGCTTCCCGATTCATTTTATCCCGGTTAAAGGGTTGCGCGGTAAAGGTCTTGCCTCCCGAATATCCGGCTTACTGGCGCTGGTTAAATCCTTGTTAAACGCCCGCAAAGTACTGCAACAGCTGAAACCGGATGTGGTTATCGGGATGGGCGGTTATGCCAGCGGGCCAGGCGGCGTTGCGGCGAAAAGCCTCGGCATCCCGATTGTCATCCACGAACAAAATGCGGTGCCAGGCATGACGAACAAGTTACTTGCCCGCATTGCTAAAAAGGTCATGCTTGGGTTTGCTTCGGCGGCTCCGTATTTTGCCGGTGCTAAAACAAAATGTCAGGCCGTGGGCAACCCGGTGCGGGATGAAATTCTCGCTATTGAGCCTAAACGTCAAACCTCACAGCCCATGCGTATGCTGGTGGTGGGCGGCAGTTTAGGTGCGCGGCCACTTAACGAACAGCTGCCGGTGATCTGCCAGTCTTTTCCTGAACTGGAGATCCGCCATCAGTGCGGTAAAGGCAACGAACAAACCGTGCGCAGCGCCTATGGCGACAAGCCGGTGACCGTGAATGAATTTATTACCGATATGGCCGAGGCTTATCAGTGGGCCGATTTTGTTGTCTGTCGGGCCGGGGCATTAACCGTGGCAGAAGTTGCCGGTGCCGGTAAACCGGCCATTTTTGTGCCGCTGCCCCATGCCGTAGACGACCATCAAACCCTGAATGCACGCTATCTGGCCGACCAGAATGCCGCCAAAGTGGTGGCACAATCGGCACTTAGCCAGCAATTACCGGTGATTCTGCGTGACTGGCTGGAAAATCCTGATGACTGTGTCAGGATGGCCGCCAACGCAAAACAGTTTGCACCTTATAATGCAGCTCAGCAGGTGGCAGATGCCTGTGAAGCTTTAACCAGAGAGAGATAGCGGTAGATGGTATTGGAAACGCCTTTTCAAAGTCCCCAGATGCGAAAGATCACGCGCATATTTTTTGTCGGGATTGGCGGTGCCGGCATGGGCGGGATCGCCGAAGTGCTGTTGAATGAAGGCTACGATATTGCCGGTTCTGACATCCAGACCGGTGCCATGACCGAGCGCCTGACCGCGCTGGGCGCAGATATTGCCATTGGCCATCGCGCTGAAAATGTGGTGGATGCCAACGTTGTGGTGGTATCCAGTGCTATCAACGAGGCTAATCCCGAGATTCAGTATGCCCGGGAAAAACGTATCCCGATTATCCGTCGCGCTGAAATGCTGGCTGAATTAATGCGTTTCCGTCATGGTATCGCGGTGGCTGGTACCCACGGTAAAACCACCACTACCAGCCTTATAGCGACCATTTTTGCCGAAGCCGAGCGCGATCCTACTTTTGTGATCGGCGGTTTGCTTAACAGCGCCGGCACTAATGCACGACTCGGTAGCAGTCGATATTTAATCGCTGAAGCGGATGAGAGTGATGCCTCGTTCCTGCACCTTCAGCCGATGATGAGTGTGGTGACCAATATCGAAGCAGACCATATGGAAACCTATGGCGGTGATTTCAGTAAAATGACCGACACCTACATTGAGTTTTTACATAACCTGCCGTTTTACGGGCAGGCCGTAGTGTGTGGCGATGACCAGGTTATCCGTTCGCTGTTGCCGCAAATCGGTCGCAGCGTGATCACCTACGGTCTGGCCGAAGACAACGATGTATACGCCACCGGTATTCACTACAGTTTTGGTTCGGCACATTTTACCGTTCATCGCCCGGACCGCGAGCCACTACCGGTGAAGTTAAATCAGACTGGTAAACACAATGTATTAAATGCCCTGGCTGCTATTACGGTGGCCACGGAAGAAGGGATAGACGATGAGTCTGTGCAGGCCGCGCTGGCCG
Organism: Pseudomonadota bacterium; assembly: GCA_036141415.1. Classification (GTDB taxonomy): domain Bacteria; phylum Pseudomonadota; class Gammaproteobacteria; order Enterobacterales; family Alteromonadaceae; genus Alteromonas. The sequence goes on along the minus strand of JAYZXK010000007.1, from coordinate 401 downwards.
GTTTTGGTGGCATCGGTCGTCGTTTTGAGGTGCTCGGACAGTTTGATACCAGTGTCGGAGAAGTGACCCTGGTGGATGATTACGGCCACCATCCAACGGAAGTGGCGGTGACCATTGAAGCGGCCCGTAATAACTGGCCGGATCAACGGCTGGTAATGATTTATCAACCGCACCGTTACACCCGAACCCGGGATCTTTATGAGGATTTCGTGGAAGTACTGTCTCAGGTGGATTGTTTATTACTGCTGGATGTTTATGCGGCCAGCGAACAACCAATCGATGGCGCAGACAGTCGCTCGCTGGCGCGCTCCATTCGGGCTCGGGGCCAGTTAGAGCCGGTTTATGTCAGTGAGCACAGTGAACTGCCTGCTATTCTCGCAAATCAGTTGCAGGATGGTGAT
>JAYZXK010000006.1:0-12484 GCA_036141415.1 Pseudomonadota bacterium | reverse complement strand
CATCGCGCTGATTACTGCGGCTGTCCAGAAACTGATTAATCAGGTAGCCATTCGCAGCGTGTACTTCAACGCCGTCAAAGCCCGCTTCTTTGGCATTGATAGCAGCCTGACGGTAATCTTCCACAGTGCGCTTAATGTCTTCAACAGCCATAGGGCGCGGCACTTCAAAGGGCTTTTTGCCTTTTGGGGTGTAAATACCATCGCCATCGTTGATAGCTACCGCCGACGCAGAAAAAGGCAGCTCGCCGTTATGGAAATCGCTGTGCGAGGCCCGGCCAGTGTGCCACAACTGTAACACCATCCGACCGCCTGCTGCGTGCACTCTGTCGGTGATACTTTTCCACCCGGCTGTCATTTCGCTGGTATAGATACCCGGTGCGTCCACCCAGCCATTGCCCTCTTGCGAGATACTGGTTGCCTCGCTGATCAGCAGGCCACCTGAAGCGCGCTGCACATAGTAATCGCCCATAATCTTGTTCGGAACTCTGTCCGGGCCAGCGCGGCCGCGGGTGAGAGGGGCTAGTACCATTCGGTTTTTCAGCGTCTGGCCAGCAAATGTGACCGGGGATAATAAATGCGGTGCTGTCATCAAGTCTCCTTGCTCTGTTCTAAATAATCGCGCTAATGCGCCAATTCAGTTACTACGCAGCAAAGTGGCTTTTAGTTTATCCGAAGTAGGGCAGGGAATTGCTGGTAACGTGATCGTAAATGAGGGTGGTTTCCACGTGGACCACTTCATCCCGGCCGGTTACCTGATTAAAAATAAAGTCGCGCAGATGCAAAGCATCGGGTACACACACATGCAGTAAAAAGTCGTCTTCACCGCCCATATGGAACACACTGAGCACTTCTTTCTGCCCGACCAGCTGCTGTTGAAACTGAGCAACGGTATCACGGTTATGTGAGGCCAGACGGACTGCCACCATAGCCTGAATATGGCCGCCCAGTAAGGTGTAATTAAACTGACTGCGGGCGCCTAAAATTATCCCCTCATTTTGCAAGCGCTTAATGCGTTCAAGGCAGGAAGACGGCGCCAGGTCTACATGGCTGGCAATGGCTTTGTTGGTAATGCAGGGATCTTTGAAGATACAGGCCAGTATAGCTATGTCGGTTTCATCAAGTTTACGCATTATCCGTTTTCCCTTGCGATTCTGGTAGATTGATTAATCAGCCAGTGTCAGGCTGCCGAGCACCACCGGGCGCGAGGCGCCAGTGACATTCGGCACATTGCCCGGCACCCGGTGTAAATAGGCCCATGCCAGCCAGGCAAAGGTAACGCCCTCCACCCACTGCGGGTGCAATGCCAGACTATCCGTGGCCTTAACTGTACAGCCCGGGAGTAGTTCGCCTAATTTTGCCATTAACTGACCGTTAAACGCACCGCCACCGCACACGTAACATTGCTTTACCTGTTCCAGTGCGCGTATGGCATTCGCGATGGTAGTGGCCGTGAGGGCCAGCAGGGTGGCCTGAACATCTTCGGGAGCGATACTGGTACCAAGTTCGTGCAGATGATGGCGCAGCCAGACCAGATTAAAATATTCCCGGCCGGTACTTTTGGGCCCGGTACCCGAGAAGTACGGGTCTGCGAGCAGGCTATTCAGTAAAGGTTGGTTAACCGTGCCAGTGGCAGCCCAGTTACCGTCGCGGTCGAAGGGTTGGTTCAGGTGCTGTAAGCACCAGGCGTCCATCAGCGTATTGCCAGGCCCGGTATCAAAGCCGCGGATCGCCCCGGCGTTGACGCCCTCGAGCACGGTAATATTGGCAAAGCCGCCGATATTGACGATTGCACGATGTTCGCCGGCTTCGGCAAATCTGGCTGCGTGAAAGGCCGGTACTAATGGCGCGCCCTGACCACCATAAGCAATGTCTTTACGGCGAAAATCAGCGACCACATCAATGCCGGTCAGTGTGGCAATAGTGTTGGGATCGCCTATTTGCAGGGTAAAGCCGGTGTGGTCCTGGTGGCCAGGCGGGCCATCGGGATAGTGACGTACGGTTTGTCCATGAGAGCCAATAGCGCGGATGTCTGCCGGTGATAAGTGCTGCTGCGACAGTAGTTTGTTTACCGCCTCGGCAAATACCCGGCCTACGGCGCGATCGGCCTGGCCAAGGTGATTGACTTCGTTAGGACTAACAGCGCAAAGCTGATGCAGTTGTTCGAGAAGTTCGGCTGGGTAAGGTATTGAAACTGCGGCAATTGGCGCAATGGAAGTATCGGTAATATCAGTCAGGATGGCGTCTACACCATCCATACTGGTTCCCGACATCACGCCAATATAGTAGGCCATGGGTTTATTGCATGGCCAGCATTATACGGCGTGAAGTGCCGAGTTGAGCGAGACGTTGCTCGGCGATTTGCATAAAGGCATCGCGCTGTTTCGGGTCGATAGGCAGCGCCTTGGGTAAATCCACGGTACGCGGGTTGCGATGCACACCGTCGACTAAAAACTCGTAATGTACGTGGGGGCCTGATGCCAGCCCGGTACTACCAAGATAACCTATGGTTTGACCCTGCTTTACAATGTCACCTTTCTTCACTGCTTTCTTCTTAAAGTGCAGGTATTTGGTGGTGTATTTTTCCCCGTGCTGGATAAATACATAATTACCATTGTATTTGTTATAACTGGCTTCAATCACCTTACCGTCGCCGGCTGCCATCACCGGAGTGCCAACGGCTGCAACATAGTCGGTACCGCGATGCGCTTTCCAGCGCTTTTGAACCGGGTGAAAACGAGCCTTGCTAAAGTTGGAACTAACGTACTTAAAGTTGATTGGCGCGCGCAGGAAGCTCTTACGCATACTGCGGCCTTCAGGAGTATAGTAATTGCCGTCTGCGTGCTGAATGGCGGCAAATTTTTCACCCTGGTTAACAAATTCGGCAGCAACAATATCGCCATAGCCAACAAACTCGCCGTCAATATAGCGTTCTTCATACACTACGTTAAACGTATCGCCGCCACGGATTTCCATGGCAAAGTCGATATCCCAGCCAAATATACCGGCCAGGTGCATAATCTGGTTATCCGTGAGGCCTGCGGCTACACCAGCGTTCCAGAAGCTTGAGGTAATCTCACCCTGGGCAAAATTGTATCGCACTTCTACCGGTTTGCTGTCGATACGGGATAGCAGTTCGTCGCTGTCTTCCTGAGGTTCGATATACAGGGTATCGGTAGGCGACAGGGCATAACGTAAACCGGCAAACTGATTATCAATCACGTTGAGATCCAGCTTGTCACCAGGGAGCAGGGTTACCAGGGTTTTTGCCTGTTCACCTGCATGGCTGACTGCGTAGGTATCTTTTGGGCTTAATCCGGCGCGTTTGAATATTTTGGCCAGCGTATCGCCGCTTTTCACCGTATAGGTTTGCCACTGAGGTTCGTCATCCTGCTCAATGAGCACATCGGATTGCGTTAACGTCATCGACAGGGGATAACGCTTGCCGGTTTCCAGGATCAGCGACTCGGTATGGCGCGATGCTTCCACCTTTTCTGATGGCAGTAAAATGAGTAATCCAACAAATGCACTGGCTGCCACCAGACCAATACGGTGCGGCCGCGGCATTTGCTTAAATAAATCAGTGAGTAATTGAGGTTTATATATCTTTCTCATAACAGTCTGAGAATAGCGGTTTCGGCCCTGAGATGCTAGAGGGATCAAGCAAAATTCAAAGGATCAGAGGCTCAAAATGGCAAATAATCGCGTTGTAGGGCGCAGAAAGTGCATAAAGGGTTTTAATAGACGGTCGGCGCGCGTAAAATGCCCGCCCAGAATGAAGTTAGATGGAAGCAGAAAAATGAGTGACTGGCAAGCAGCCCTGGCCGAAATTAAACGGGGTACTGACGAAATATTGCCCGAAGATGCCCTGATTGAAAAATTAAAGTCAGGCAAGCCGCTAACCATTAAAGCGGGATTCGATCCGACCGCACCGGATTTGCATTTAGGCCACACTGTCCTGATCAACAAAATGCGCGCTTTCCAGCAATTAGGCCACAACGTGGTGTTCCTGATTGGTGATTTTACCGGCTTAATCGGTGATCCGACAGGTAAGAACGTGACCCGTAAGCCTCTTACAAAAGAGCAAGTGCTTACTAATGCTAAAACCTATCAGGACCAGGTGTTCAAAATCCTCGACCCAGAGAAAACGCAAATTCGTTTTAACTCTGAGTGGATGGATCAACTGGGCGCGGCAGGCATGATCAAGCTGGCAGCCAGTCAGACCGTAGCCAGAATGCTTGAGCGTGATGACTTTAAAAAGCGTTATGCCAATGAGCAGCCTATTGCCATTCACGAATTTTTATATCCGCTGGTTCAGGGGTGGGATTCTGTGGCACTAAAAGCCGATGTTGAACTTGGTGGCACCGATCAGCGTTTTAACCTGCTGATGGGTCGTGAACTGCAAAAAGAGCAGGGCCAGTCTCAACAGGTGGTACTGATGATGCCGTTGCTGGAAGGCCTTGATGGCGTGCAAAAGATGTCCAAGTCGTTAAACAACTACATTGGCATTACCGATGCACCGAATGAGATGTTTGGCAAAATCATGTCCATTTCAGATGAGCTGATGTGGCGCTACTACGACCTGCTGAGCTTTAAGCCGCTGGACGAAATTGCTGAGCTTAAGCAACAAATGGCAGATGGCGCGAACCCTCGTGACATTAAAATCACTCTGGCGAAAGAAATCATTGCCCGCTTCCATTCTGAACAGGCCGCAGAGGCAGCGCATCAGGACTTCATTCAGCGTTTTCAGAAAAATGCCATTCCTGATGACATGCCGGAAGTCACTGTTGCATTAACCGACGGTGAAGTAGCGATTGGTTACCTGCTGAAAGAAGCCGGACTGGTTGGTTCAACCTCTGATGCGATGCGCATGATTAAGCAGGGCGCGGTAAAAATCGACGGTGAAAAAGTCACTGATACCCGTTTGGTGCTCACTGAACAGGGTGAAAAGGTTTATCAGGTAGGTAAACGTAAGTTTGCCCGCGTCACCCTGGCGTAAGCCTTTGGTGCGCTGCGTCCTGCAGCGCACTTTATACGTTATTACTGCTGGCTGAACGTCAGCAGCATTTCTGCCGCCACGCAGGCACAAAGTGAATCACACACCGGGCAGTCGTAGCCTTCGTACATGGCCGCATATTGCCATTTATTGGGATGTTCTTTAATTAGTCGGCCGCCATTCTTACTGAAGTATTTAAACGCGCTGTTGCCCGGGCTGGCAAGCCATATATGGGCAAGGCCCGCATTACTACCCTGGCGCTGAGCAGCGTCGACTGCTTTGCTCAGTAACGTAGAGCCAATCCCGTAACCCTGCATCGCCGGATCCACCGTATTACATTTAAAGTAACAAACCGTTGCGGGCTCCACGTCCCACTCCGCCGGGGTTGCCCACTGATCAATATCCCACTGGCCCTGGGCAAAGGTGAGGCGAAAGCCGACTAACTGGTCGCGATAAAAAGCAACGATGCCAGCATTAATGCCGTCCTTTAGGCCGCGCTGGTAATAATCGGTTAAATTATCCAGATTCAGATAACCTTCGCCCTGCACCCGGTTACCCAGCTCAAGGACCGCGGCAAAGTGGTCCGGAGTAAGTGCTGTATAGGTAATGTCAGTGCTATTTTTTAGTTTTGCCAAGATCCATTCCCTGTAAGTGGACGTCGAGGGCATCCAGTGATATCCGGATCTCCAGAACCGATTGCCAAAGACTATAGAGTAGAAAAACCAGACTGGCGGCAAACAGCCAGTTACCGGCTAACTGATACGACAGGTAGATGGCCAGCATCGACAATACGCACAGAAAAAAACTGAACACGCCGGTTTCCTGCATGCGTTTAATATAGTGAATACGCTTGCGCAGGTTTTTGATTTGCGCCTGGGTACTCTCATTGTCTTCGCCCTTATCAAAGTGGCGAATTAACGACGCCAGGGTGAGGAAACGGTTGGTGTAAGCCAGCAGCAAAAGAGAAATCGCCGGGAACAACATGGCCGGCGTGGAAATATCAATAGTCATAATAAAACGCGTGGAGCAACAAGACCGCTATGATGCCGCCAAAGCCGCAATATGTCTATGCCAGGATGTGAATCGGGCGGTACAGCAGAGAGTTACTTTTCCACCGGCAGTGATTCACTCTGCCACGCCTGCATATCGCCATCGAGGTGATACAACTGTTCAAAACCAAGGTGGGTCAGTGTCTCCAGAGCAATGCCTGCGCGACGCCCGGAACGACAATAAACCAGCACCGGTTTTTGGATAGAACCGAGTGCGGCCAGGTGAGAAGCAATCTCGGAATGAGGAACGTTGAGCGCTCCGGGAACATGACCTTTAGCAAACTCTTCGGCACTACGCACATCCAGAATCAGGCCTTCAAAGCCGTTGCTGTGCAGGCTTTCAGGGCTAATGTCGGGTATAGCCTCATGCCCTCTGGCGGTAGCTGACAGCAGTAAACTTAACATAGCCAGAGTTAAGGTAAATAATCGCATGCACGCTCCTATTGTCGGTAACTATCGATTCGTTGGCACAGGGTGTCTATTGCCTGGGTAATTCGCAGCGTAAAACGATGCAGGGCGTTAGCATCAGCAGTAACCAGCGGTGCCTTAATAACAGATCGGTGGGGTGTCCAGAAATGTTCAAGAGTCTCCACCGATTGATCGCTTGCCGCGATCAATAATTCCGGTTGACGTAATAAAACCTGCTTTACCGACACCTCAGGGTAATCGATGGGGGAGTCTATGAAAACCGATTCAGCGCCACAGCTGGCCAGAATTTTATTGGCCCATGCGCCCTGACCGATGGTCATCAGTGGCTGTGACCACATGTAGTAAAATACTTTAACCGGGGCGAGATGCTGGTATTGCTGCTTAATTTGTTCAAGCTCATGGCGGTAGCCGGTGACCAGTGTCTGACCAATATCGGTTTGACCGGTCAGTGCTGCGACTTCGAGTAACTCAGTGCCAATATCATCTAAGGTTTGTGGCTGGGAAATGTACACTTCAAGGCCGAGGCTTTTCAGGCGGGCAATGTCCTGTGGTTTGTTGCCGCCGCCCCAGGCCAGTACCAGATCAGGTTCGAGAGCCATCAGCGCAGTGAAATCCACGCCCTGATAGTCAGCGATAACCGGTAGTTCAGCCGCTTGCGCCGGATAATCACTGAAGGCGCTTACCCCAACCAGACGGTCCTGTGCAGATAAACTGTAAACCCATTCAGTAAGGTGAGGAGACAGAGTCACGATGCGTTCTGCAGACACCGCTTGCAAGGGGGTTAGGAGTACTGGCAGCAATAGCCAGAGGAGCTGTTTTTTCATAATTTTAATTGCCAGCAAAGTATTAATAGCAGAGTGAGCAGCACGGTAACCAGCCAGGTCTGACGATTGATGGCTCGCAACACATAGGTCAGATCTGAAAAGCGCACCTGACGGGAGCCGCCCACTCGAGAATGACGTAATTTGATGCCGTCGTAAAAAGCCGGGCCACCGAGCTGGATCCCCATGCCGCCGCCAAATGCCGCCAGCAGTAAAGAGGTTAAATCCCGTTCGGTCGCGCGCCGTAGCCCCTTGATGGCACCAAACGGTGAAGTGCTTAAAATAATAAACAACAGACCAAGACAATAGGGGATAATAATCATGGTCTGACTTAACCAGTAGGCCGGTAAACTAAATGCGCTGAACTGGCGTTTTTTGCGGTGCCATTGCCAGCGAAACTCCAGCAATAGCCGGTAAGTCAGGGCAGCCAGCGGGCCAGCCAGTAAAAACCAGAACAGCGTGCCAACAAACTGCTGCATAAAGCGCAACAAATAGCATTCGATAGCCGCTTTGGCGATGCCAATATCAGATAAAGAGGTTGTCTGACGGGCGACCAGCTCGCCAAGGCGTTCGCGGGCAAGCAATTTTTTGTTGCCACTGAGGGCTTGCGTAATCAACTTATACTGGCGACGTACCGGGTAAAAGTTAATGCAGCAGAATAGCACCAAAGCATCAAAAAACCAGGTGTACTCAGCCAGGCTCAGCACAAAAGCCAGCACCACCAGAAAAGGCAGGGTTAACACCACAATACCCAGTGTACCGCTAATGTAATGCTGCGAAAGCGGTGCGGAGGGAGCTGGGCAAACCCTGGCAGCCAGATTAGTGACCAGCATCCGGTAAAGTGTCATTGGATGCGTTTGGGGAGGTATCCGCCACACCCGATCAAGCAGGATCACGCTAAGCGCGATGATCAATGACAGTGTGATGGGGGGCGGCAACGCTATCATCGGACTGGATCAGGCGCCGGTTGTGCGGTCGGTCATGACTTTTATCATACCCATCACCAGCTCTGCAGAGTGCTTGGCTGCGGTCTCCAGATAAGCATTGAAGGAAACCGTGGAGGTTTTACCGGCGATATCCGAAAGTGAACGGATCACCAGAAACGGCGTGCCTAACATGTGGCTGGCCTGAGCAATGGCGGCACCTTCCATTTCGGATGCGCTGATGGCTTCAAAGGCTTCACGCAGCCGGGCGGCTGCTTCATCCGTACCGATGAATGAGTCACCGGTGCAAATCAGGCCGCGGATCGTTTTAACGTGCAGCGCACTGGCTGCGGCTTGTTCTGCTGCGGTAATGAGTTGCTCATCACACTCAAAGACGGTTGGCATGCCTACACACTGACCGGGTTCATAGCCGAAATGAGTGATGTCTACATCATGGTGTTGAACGCCATTACCAATGACAATGTCGCCAATATCAAGACTGGTATCAAAGCCGCCCGCGGAGCCGGTATTGACCACGAAGTCCGGTTCAAATGACTGGATAAGAATGGTAGTGGCGACGGCAGCGGCCACCTTGCCGATACCGCATTTTACCAGCACCACATCAACACCGTGCAGGCTGCCGGTGTAGAAAGTCAGGTGAGCGATTTCCTGCGTTTGTAACTGGTCGAGAGATTCTTTTAACAGGGCGACTTCCTGGTCCATGGCGCCAAGGATACCAATTTTCATATTCTGCCTTTAAATTGCTTATTTAACTGGGAAATAAGTGCGCAGGTTTTACTGATGCACTATTATATACGCTAGGGATGAAGTGTAATATGAATGGGTTATCGGGTATATAAGGATTCGTAAAAGGAAGGTCAATCGGCCCCATAGTCTGCCATTGGCCTGTGATGGTATTTTGATTTGGTTGTTTTTAAAACCTATGAACGCAAATTTTAACCACAAATTGTCTGCTGCTGTGCGCTGTAGTTTTCTGATGGTCTCACCGGCAGCACTGGCAAGCAGTGAAAAACTGGAAATCTCCGGTTTTGGTCGGGTGGTAGCCGGATTTACCGATGATCCTGATGTGTCTTTCGAAGGCTACGAGAATGAACTGTCACTAAAAGAACAAACGCTGCTGGCTTTGCAGGTGGATTATCATTTACTGCAAAACCTTACGATAACCTCACAGCTACTGGCACACACCAACAGCGAGCGAGATTCCGGGGTTGAGTGGTTGTACGCCAGCTATGTACCGCACAATAACTGGCTGATAAAAGGCGGGCGGATGAGAACCCCGTTTTATCATTACAGTGACGTCATCGATGTGGGCTTTACTTATCCGTGGATTTCACCGCCGCAGCAACTCTACAGTGCCTTTTTGTTTAACCAGTATGATGGTGCCAGCGTCATCCATAACTTTGCACTGGGAAATTTCAGTGGGTCGGTTGAAGGCTATTACGGTTCTTTTAACGGTGATACCCAGTTTCAGGATCGCCGCTATGCCACCGATATTGATGGCCTCACCGGGCTTGTTTTCAGCGGCGTTTACAACGCAAATGTGCGTTTCAGAGCATCTTATACTACCGCCGAGTTTAGTGTGAATCTGGCCGAAATTTCTGCGTTTGCCGATCAGCTTGGTAGCTTTGGCTTTGTTGAAAGTGCCGACTCTCTGACTATGGAAGGTGAGTTTGATATATACCAGGTGGGTCTGGCACTGGATGAGCTCGACTATAATCTTGCCTGGGAATGGATGAAAATTGAATCTGATACCGTACTGGCACCGAATATTGAAAGTTATTATGTGCAGGGCGGACTGGTGTTCCAGCCCTTTACCGTGCATCTGACTTACGCCGATATGGCAACGAATCCGCAGCCGGCGGCAACCGACATTCCGCTGGGTTTAACACCGGATCTCGACCAGCTTTATTATGCCTATCAAACCATCTTTGCCAGAACCCAGGCTGCGGACCTGGAAAGCGTAACGCTTGGTGTGCGCTGGGATGCCGGGGTGAGGGTGGCATTTAAAGCCGAAGTAACCCACTACCGGGGAGCGCTGGGGATCTCAACCTTTGAGGCGTTAGGTGACAGAGACGCCTTCGATGAGCGGGTGAACCTCTATCAGGTGGGTATGGAGTTTGTCTTCTGATGCAAATAACACACTCTCTCAGACAACTGTTAATGGCTTCCTTGTTAGGGATTTACGCCATAAACGCCCCGGCGCAGGAACACGACATTATGGTGGTGGCCAACCTCGACAACCAGACAGTCAAACTGGACAAGGTCGATATCCGTAATCTGTTTATGGGTAATGCCAGCGATGTGGTACTTGAGCCGGTGTCACTGCCGCCACAAACTCTCGCCAGAGCGGTATTTAACACCAAGATAATTGGCTTAACCGAATCCCGGATCCAGTCGTACTGGTCGCAGATGCGCTTTAGCGGGCGCTCTCGTCCGCCCAGAGAAATATCGACGGTTGATGAATTGATAAGTTATGTTTCCAGCCATAAGGATACGGTGGCCTTTGTACCGGCCAGCGCTGATATCCCGGCCCATCTCACCGTGGTATATTCAACGGCAAAGATGTAGGCTTGCTTATAAATACAAAGAGGGCCCAAGGGGCCCTTTTTTTGCGCTTGAGCTTAGATGGCTACTGAAGTTACGCAGCGACCTGTTCACCGCCAGGCTGACGACTGGAACGCAGCGGCCGGGTAGGGCGCGTTGGCTGCGGTGGATTCATTTTACTGGCCGCCATTCTGGCCTGCTGTTTGCGCAGTGGGATCAACTTGGTTTCTACGCACTCTTTGACCTCATCTACCGAGTAACCGGATTTTACCTTGAAGCGGGCGTGGGGAATGCCAGCCGCATCCAGGGCACCAGACACAAACCAGTCGCGCTGGGTTTTGTAACCTTCCTTACCCTGTTTGTGGACCAAATCAATGGCCAGCACCGGCGTCATGTCGTCGCGACGACACAGCACGAAGTCGAGTTGCTTACTGCCAGCGCGCAGCAACGCCTGGCGAGCTTGACGTTTATTGGTGCTATCGCGTACAGCCAGCAGATCGTTAAGGCGAACCCGTGAGACAATTCTGAATTCGCGACCAACGGCCTGTTCCAGCAAATTGATAAAGGTATGTTCTACCTGGGTAAAAAGCTGTTGTTTTTTACGAAAGGGAAAACTCATACCGTGATCAGAAAGTTTAAGTGCACCAACAGTGACAACTATCAGCAGCATAAACAAAATAATGGCAAGTTCCATACGCTTCCTCAACAATTCAATGCGCACGAGCGTCAATAAAATGACAGGCCCGGGCGGCAGGGCAAACTTGTTAGAGAAATTGCAAAGGCGGTGCCAGTTATTCGAAACACTGGCAAGCGAGGAAAATAAAAGTTAGTCGTTGGTCAGACTGGCCAGGGGAGTGGATGTTGCTGAACTCAGCACCAGAATATCGACCTGGGCGCCATCACCATCGGGGGACACTACCACGCGTACGTTTCGCGCGTTATTGACCAGCAGCACACGTTCGTTGTGTTCGCCTTTCAGCGACAAATCTGGCATCAGCGCCAGGTAATAAGCCACAATAGCGTCGGGCGTTTCGCCAATAAAGTAAACCATAGAGGCCGGCATTTCGGTGTCAAAAGGCTGACACTGCCTGGCGTCCTCGTGAATTTTGACGGCAAAAAACTCCGTCGGACAGCTACTAATTTGCGGCTGTGACTGCGGTGCCGTGGTGGCCAGTGAGTCGGTTGCTATCAACGACGAAGCCATCACCATCAGGCTGGTTACCAGAATGAGTTTACGCGGCGTGAATTTCATAGTCTGACGTTTACTTTTATACATACTGCTACTATAGGAGAGCTCTGAACGCTAAGCAATTGCAATGGCCTCGATTAAAGTATTGCAAAGCGACAATAAGTATAAATCCCGATGTCATGAACAGCTTGTCGCCTTCCATTCCTCCCGTTTTTCCTGCCACTGAAATCACGTTCCGTACTTTAACGACAAATTAGATCTACACTGCCCGGTACGCTTTAAATAACAAAGAGAACAATACTTATGCGAATGACAGTAACACGGCTACTTCTGCTGTTGGTAATGGTTAGCCCTTGTGGATTTGCCGCTGATGAGCAGGCAGAAAAACGGGCGGAGTATATTCGGGCTAATTACACAAAATACGAATACCAAATCCCTATGCGTGATGGGGTTAAGCTGTTTACCTCCGTTTATATCCCTAACGAAGACGGAGCATCCTATCCCATCCTGATGCA
>JAYZXK010000005.1:0-4515 GCA_036141415.1 Pseudomonadota bacterium | reverse complement strand
GACAGATACGAAAACGACGTGAAGCCAGCGCCAAAATCGTCAACGGCAAGTCTTACTCCGAGTAATTTAAGTTGCCACAACAGCTCCTCAAGATAGTGTGAGTTTTCAGCCAGCGCAGTTTCGGTTAGTTCCAGTTCAATAAACGAAGGGGGCAAGTAATAGTGCTGCAAACGTTCACTAATAAACTCCACAATATGCGAAGACTGTAACTGTTTGGCAGAAATGTTGATGGCAAAGCTATCCAGCTCTGTACTAAAACGTCTTAGTTCGCTGGCGACTTTAAAACCCTGCTCCAGTACCCATTCGCCAATGGCTTCTATCTGACCATCCAGCTCCGCCAGGCAAACGAATTCTGAAGGGGGAGCCCAGCCTAAACTGTGATGTTGCCAGCGAAGCAGAACTTCAGCACTGTTGATCATACCTGAGAGCAACTGCACTTTGGGCTGATAGGCCAGCTTAAACTCTTGATTTCGCAAGCCACTCTGAACCTCTGCGCTCAGTTGCTGCTGACGGCGGTACTGCGTAATGGTGGAATTGTCCAGCTGCGAGATACTGATACGGTGGCTGTCACGAACGATGGTATCAATCAGGCTGCTGATCAGAATATCGTGGTCGAGTTGCGACTCCCTGAGATGCCGAAAGCCCACTCCTATGTGGCAGAATACTGATATTCCCTTAATGGAAAAGGTACGCTGCAACTGCTGGCGAATCTGGCAACACAGTGAGCGGGTAATTTCGGTAGTGGAATCTTTAAGATACAGTGCAAATACCCCCGCCTGAATACGTTGCAACAGGTGAGGCTGCATCACCATGTATTCCAGACGCTGGCCAATGTAGGCTTCAGTGTCCAGCGATGCGGCCTCCCCATGGGCCAGGCTGATGTCTGAAACGTTCATCAGCTTTAACAGCACTACAGACTCAAAGTCGCGAAGATTTGGCTTTTCATTTTCGTAATTAAAGCCGGCCAGCTGTTGCGCCGCCGTTTTTTGTTCTACTTCGCTGCACTGATTAAGCACTTTGACTACTTCATTACGCAAATCCTGGCGACTCCAGGGTTTGGTGAGATATTTTGTCAGCATCCGCTGATTGAGTAATTCTACAGCGGCCTGCAAATCGCCTTCACCGCTGAGCATAAAAATATGGGTATCCGGCGAATACTGATTAGCAAACCGCACCAAATCAACGCCATTGACGTCGGGCATTTTATGATCGGTTATTAACAGAGCGACATCCTGCTCGCGCAAAACAGACATGGCTTTTCGACCAGAAGTGGTTGTGGTGATGCTGCAGTTGAGATCTTTTAGTTCACGCTTAAGGGCGTTAACCACGCCTTTTTCGTCATCGACCAGCAGCAGGTTAAGCGCTTTTTCCTGACGAACACTGTGGATGTCTCGAGCCATGCTATCTACCCCTTTTATGATAACAATTAATCCGCTGTGCGATTCCCTGCAGACAGACCATTCATTTTGCCTCAATGTCACAAAATATCACAATGTCACTATTGTCGTAAATTATACATTTTGCTTAATTGCCATATTTGGGCAACGATGCTATATATAAGTATCGATGCAAACTTAAGCTACAAGGTTCACCTGTGAAAACACTGACATCCGGCGAAATTGCCGAATATTGTGACGTTAATCTGCGAACGGTTATCCGCTGGTTGGAAAGCGGCAAGTTAAAAGGCTTTAAATTACCAGGTCGTGGCAACAACCGGGTTTTGATCAACGATTTTATCGATTTTCTGGAACGCCATAATATGCCGATACCGGATAACCTGAAGCCCGAGGCTTCACCGCTCATCCTGATTGTTGATGATGAGCTACCGGTGGCTAAATCTATCCAACGGGTGGCGCGGCGCGCAGGTTACGACACGCTAATCGCCACCGGCGGTTTTCAGGCAGGTATGATGCTAAGCCAACACTCGCCACGGGTAATGACCCTTGATTTGAGCATGCCTGGTATGGATGGCTACAGTGTTTTGCAATACACCCGAGAACAGGAGTCGCAGCGTGGTCTGAAAATTATTGTGATTTCGGCACTCGACGATGCCAGCCTTGAAAAGGCCAAGGAACTCGGCGCCGATGCCACTCTTACCAAACCGTTTTCAAATCACGATCTGACTCAGCTGTTTGAAAAGTTTATGCAGGTATAAACGGTAAACCAAAGCGGAGAGCAATATGAAATTTGTGCTTGTTATTCTGGCTATTCTGGGGGCGTCGCACACATTTGCCGACAGCAGCAAACAGGCACCTGCCAACTCGTCAGCACAATACACTTTTGGTGTGGTTCCTCAGCAATCCGCTTATCGACTGGCTCAGATGTGGACTCCCCTGCTCCAGCACCTGACGCAGGAAACCGGTCTGTCACTAAGCTTTATCACCGCTAAAGACATCCCCAGTTTTGAGGATGAGTTAACCGCGGCAAAGTATGACTTAGCTTATATGAATCCCTATCATTATGTCGTATTTCACAGCAGATCCGATTATCAGCCGCTGGTGAGGGATTCTGAGAAAGGCCTGCGGGGGATTATCGTGACCCGTAAAGACAGCCACATCACCAACATTGAACAGTTACAGGGGGCAATTCTTGCTTTTCCTGCCCCGGCCGCTTTTGCAGCCAGTATTATTCCGCGTGCCGAACTCAATCGTGCAGGCATTAGTATTAGCCCGCGTTATGTAAATTCTCACGATTCAGTCTATCTTAATGTCATTAAAGAACTCTTTCCTGCAGGGGGCGGTATTATCCGATCACTGGAACATTTACCGGCATCGCAACGTTCACAACTTAAAATTTTATGGCAAAGTAAAGCCTATACCAGTCATGCGATTGCTGCACACAGCAGGGTTCCCCTTGCGCACCAGAAACTCCTGATCGCCGCGCTGGAAAAACTGGTAACCACCGAGCACGGCAAAGCCTTACTCAAACAGTTGAATTTTAATCGTCTTGATACCGCTGAAGATAAAGACTGGAACGACATCCGCGCGTTAGGCATTAATTCGCTGTCGAGACCGGACATCTGAGCCCGCATCATGCGCCTGTCATTACGTACCAAAACCATCGCCGGTACAGCGTTAATTGAAGCAACACTGCTGCTTGTTCTGATTATAACGAGCCTGACATTTATTAACGCATTAATCGAAGACAACGTGGTAAAGCGTGCACATACCACAGCGAATCTGTTTTCATCAATCACCCGGGATCCTTTGCTGTCTCTCGACCTGGCTTCGCTTGAAGCATCGGTAGAAGAACTTATGAATAACCCGGATATCGCCTACGCCAGGGTGCTCGACAGTCAGCAACGGGTGCTTGCTCAGAGTAGTCGTGAAGGTATTGCCGATAAGCCGTTTAATCTGGATACTTCGGTACAGGGCATAGACGACTCCGTTTATGACACCCGGGAGCCGATTACCGTAGCCAACGAATACTTTGGCGAAGTACAAATTGGGATCGACGTGACCTCAGTGCAAACTTCGCTGCTGCAAATTCGTAACTGGATCATTGCACTGGCGCTGCTGGAGATGGTACTGGTAGCGCTGTTTTCTTTTGGTTTAGGCACCTATCTGACCTCCCAGTTGCAGTCTCTGCGTCAGGGTGCGAAAGACATGTTAAAAGCCATTCCCACTCACAACTACAGGAGCGTTGCCATCCCGATTAAAGGACGTGACGAGCTCTCCGAACTGGCCCTGTCGTTTAATACCCTGGTTAATACACTGGCCGAAGAATATGAAAACAGAAGCGGTGCACAGGACGAACTGAGAGAGTTAAACCGCTCACTGGAAAACAAAGTTAAAGAGCGCACCCAGGCGTTAAGCGATAAAAACGCCGAACTGGAAAATGCCAACAAACACCTGAAAGAAACACAACAACAATTATTGCAGGCGGAAAAAATGGCCTCAGTGGGTCAGTTAGCCGCTGGTGTAGCCCATGAAATCAATAATCCCATAGGCTTTGTGAGCAGCAACTTAAGTACATTAAAAGATTATTTATCACTGTTCCAAATTCTGCTGGATATGGCAAAGAAGCTTCACAGCGATGAATCCATCGAGGCATTAAAAGCCCGGGTGGATGAGCTTGAGGCATTTTATGCGCAGCATGATCTGGACTTTATCGGCGAAGACATTGGGCCCCTGATTGATGAGTCGGCAGAGGGATTACAGCGAGTCAGTGAGATCGTTAAAGGTTTGAAAATATTTTCCCGAATCGACTCAGAGAAATCCCAATGGTACGACCTGAATCATTGCCTTAATACCACGCTGACGATGGTCAATAACAAACTCAAGTATATCTGCAAGGTAGAAAAGCAATTCGCAGATTTGCCCAAAGTGTACTTTAATTTGGGCAAGTTAACTCAGGTCTTTACCAACCTGCTTATTAATGCCGGCCAGGCAATCGAAGCCACCGGTAAGCAGGGCGTAATCAGTATTTTAACAACGCAGGAAGGCGATATTGTGAAAGTCCGTATCCAGGACACCGGCTGTGGAATTAGTCAGGAAAATCTCGACAAGCTGTTTG
>JAYZXK010000004.1:0-5420 GCA_036141415.1 Pseudomonadota bacterium | reverse complement strand
CGTCGTTGGCGATATTAAACTTCTCAGCATCGACCTTGGCAAAACAGTACATGGCGCCATTGGGTGGCACACAGGTGATGCCGTCGATGTCATTCAGACGACGGGCCGCTAAATCCCGTTGTAATTGCAGTCGGCCGCCGGGTTTTACTAAGTCATTGATGCTCTGATAGCCGCCAAGCGCTGTTTGTATAGCGCTCTGGCAGGGCACGTTGGCGCACATCCGCATGGATGACAGAATATTCAACCCTTCAATATAGTGTTTAGCCAGGCGTTTATTACCGGATACCACCAGCCAGCCGGCACGGAAGCCCGCCACGCGGTAGTTTTTGGATAAACCGCTAAAGGTTACAAAGAACACGTCATCGGCCAGTGAGGCTATACACGTGTGCTTGGCATCGTTATACAGAATCTTGTCGTAGATTTCGTCGGAATACACCACCAGCTCATGCTCGCGGGCTAAATCGACAATTTGTTGCAGTAATTCTTTGTTGTACACCGCCCCGGTGGGGTTATTCGGGTTGATCAGTACGATGGCTTTGGTTTTCTTGGTGATCTTAGTTTTGATGTCATCAATATCGGGAAACCAGCCAGCCTGTTCGTCACAGCGGTAATGCACCGGGGTACCGGAAGATAAGCTTACCGCAGCCGTCCAAAGCGGATAATCCGGGCTGGGTAACAATACTTCGTCGCCCATATTCAGCAGCGCCTGCATGGCAATCATGATCATTTCACTCACGCCATTACCAATAAACACATCATCAACCTGGATGTTGCGAATGTTCATTTGCTGGTAGTACTGCATCACTGCAACACGGGCCGCGTAAATACCGGTAGAATCAGAATAGCCTTGTGAAGTTGGCAGGTTATGAATGACGTCTTTAAGGATATCGTCGGGGGCATCAAATCCAAACGGGGCAGGGTTACCAATATTCAGTTTGAGAATGCGATGGCCTTCATCTTCCATCTTGCGAGCCTGCGCGGCGATCGGACCGCGAATGTCATAACATACGTTATCTAACTTGTGCGAACTGTGTACCGGTTTCATCTTAAACTACTTAAATTACGGGGCTTTCAGGGTATCGCATCGGGCTATACGCTGTTAAGCAAATTTTGCGCTTTAGCGCAAATATATTGCATAAACTGTTACAAAAACCGACTTGAGCCAATAAATAGGAAGGGCTATAACTCAAAATAGTGCTGTTAAAGAAAAAGTTTGCTTTTTACAGGGTGTCCTCATGCGCCAGTCAGATGTAGTTGTAGATCACAGCGCCGGGGTAGAACATTACCCGGGTGAGAGCAGGGTGTCTGTAGAACCCTGTGATGGTGCCATGGTTTGCTGTGGTATTTATGGCGTTTTCGAACACACGGGCATCTGGCTTGATGGTTATATTATTGAACTGCATGGCAGTGGTTTGGTGAAAGCCGTGTCGCCTCAGCGCTTTTTAAACGATCGCAGCGGCGAGAACATTTACATGCTCTGCGATAAAGATTTGCATCCACTGGTGGCCGATGGTGCCGCCGAGCGAGCCGTATCGCGCATCTTTACTTATATTGAATACCATCCCTGGGGCAATAATTGTCATCGTTTCACCTTTGATGTGGCCACCGGGCAAAAAAGCGCGGTGTGTAGCTTTTACGATTTTAATGTGGCGATGCATCGCTACTTTCACCGTCGGCTTTTCTGGCAACCGGTCAGTATCGCCCGTTCCCTTTAATATTTTTATTGTTAATAAATTGTGAACTTTAGTAATTGGATCTATCGTATATATAACGGTGGGGAAAATTCTGCAGTAAATAGCACCGGTTCGCTCAGAAGATCGGTAAATATCGTGGATAAGTGAATGTTCCCCTGTTTTGCGCTTAACAGTAACAACTGAGGGAAGTGAGTTTATGTCACAACACTTTAAAGAAACACCCCAGAACGCTATTACCGACAGCGGTATCGCCAGGGTTATTCCCTGTAAAGAGCTCGATGTCGGCGATCCCATTAAATGGTTGTCTCTGGGCTTTCAGGATTTATTAAAAACCCCGTTATTGTCCGTTTTTTATGGTTTATTATTCGCCGTCATTCCCTGGTTAATCTCCTTTTTAGTGGCGATGACTGGCTGGCACCTGATTATTTTGCCCTCGATAGTGTGCTTTATGCTGATTGGTCCGTTTCTGGCAGCGGGCTTGTACGATATAAGCTGGGAACATGAAAAAGGCCATAAGCCCACTTTATCGCATTCATTACGTGCCATGCGCCGTAATGCGGTGAACGAGTGGGGATTTGGTATTTTGCTGATGATCCTGATGATCTTCTGGTTGCGTGTTGCCTCGCTGATCCATGCGCTGTATCCACAGCATCAGATTGAGAGTCTGGAAAGCTTAATGCCATTCCTTATTCTGGGTACCGGCGTGGGGGCGCTATTTTGTATCGGTATGTTTTTTGTCACCGCATTTACCCAGCCTATTCTGTTGGAGCGTAAAGTTGATTTAGCCACTGCTGTGATGACCAGCATTAACGCTGTTTGGGTAAATAAGGTGCCGATGTTTATCTGGGCCGGTATTATTTTCTCCATTGTTGCCATTGGCTTTGTGACCGGATTTATTGGCTTTATTGTATTAATGCCATTACTGGGTTACGCCTCCTGGCACGGTTACATTGATGCCATCGAAACCAAACGGGAACGTGAATACGTCTGATCTGGTTCTCAACCTCTCCTCAATAGTAGATTTAAGCGGGTAGTCGGACAATTAGTCCGGCTCCTCGTCTTTTTTTGCAGCTAAGCTTAGCCCTGCACAAATTTAGCGTTGTTTTAGTGTTATTAAGGCACTATGAACCTCCTTTCTGATGACGGTTTATTCTTTGGCTGACTTTCAAAATAGTCATTTTTTCATCGTTTTTACATTATTTCTGTAATTAAATTACAGCTTTGGCAGGCTTGTAGGGCGGTTTTACCGACTTAAGTTGTATATTTTTGTGAAAAACGGGCTAAATTAAGATGTAAACTTTCAGAAATGACGGTTTTTTTTAGAACTTTTTTATATCTAAACTTTAATAGATATTCTGAATGGTAATATTTATTTGAGAAATAACTAATAAAAACATGTATTTGAGTTGTTAATTGGCTATTAACATTATAATTTACGCTATTTTCACCATACCTATACAATAAAAAAACAGTAATTTTCTTTCAGATGGGGCATAAATATAGTGCACCAACGAGAAACGCTCAGCGCAAATCGTTGGGCTGACACCAGAACTGATAAACAGCAATATCGCTCTACAGCTTCCGGTGGATACCATATCAATCTGAGAGGATATTTAAATGACTAAAGTAATCAAATCAACAATCGCTGCTGCAGTATTAGCAGTAATGGGTGTATCAACTGCTTCTGCCGACGTAACTGCTGAAGGTGTTCGTTTTACAGGTGATACGGAGTTCGCTGGTTTTTGTAAAGCGGTAGTAAAAGATGACGTTCGCCTGCTGCGTTCTTCTGTATCACGTAACATTGGTCTGATTGGTGCGAGCCAGCGTGAAGTACTGAAAGTAGTTAGTGCAAAAGACGGTGTAACTTGTAATGGTGTATCTCTGGTTGAGTTTTCTCAGTCTCGTGACGCATCAAACGTCTATCAATTCCTGACTGCACGCAGCTAATCGTGCCGGGAATCAGTAAACGGGAACCGCAGTGGTCAAAAAACCGAGTTCCCGTTTAACTCCATCCTTCTCTGGCGCTTTGTCCTTAAGCCCTAATCCAACGACTCACCTGTACTTTCGAGCGGAAAATCATTTTGCTCACCCGATAACGTAACTTCAGTAACAGTACATAAGCCAATGGAACCAGAAACAGACTGGTCAGTGTGGAGAACACCAAGCCGCCAATAATGGCTATCGCCATGGGCGAGTAGGCCGGGCCGTCGCCACCAATACGAGTACTGCCCATTGCCAGTGGTACCAGACCCAGTACCGTGGTGGAAACCGTCATCAGAATTGGCCGGATCCGCGAGCTGCATCCATCCACGATAGCGGTAATTAAGGCTTCGCCTTCGCCAATCAACTGGTTAATTCTATCCACCAGTACAATACCGTTGTTAACCACTATTCCCATCAGGATCAGCATGCCTATCATGCCCATCACCGACATAGAAGTGCCCGTGATCATAAAGGCCCAGAATACGCCGGTAATACTAAACAGCAGTGAGGTAATAACGGCGGTTGGTAGCAGCAGGGATTCAAACAGCGCTGCCATAACAATGTAGATCATGCACACAGCCAGCAACATATTCATTTGCATTACCGCAAAGGCTTCGTCCTGACGACGGAAGCCGCCGTCCAGCGTCCAGCTGTAGCCAGAGGGCAGGCTCATGTACTGCATGGCGGCCTCAATTCGTTCGCGGGCCTGTTCCATGGTGGTGCCTTCTTCCAGATTGGCACCCACAGACAGGGCGGTTTGACGATAATAGCGGTTTATCTGCGCCAGTTGCGGCATAACCGAAATATCGGCCACCATGTCCAGGGTGATATTACGGCCTGAATTGTTGGTTAAGTTAAGGTTTTGCAGTGCATTAAGGGATTCCTGCACCGATTTACCATACATGAGTTTGACATTGACCTCGCCGGCTTCACCGTAGCGGAAGGTTCGCAGGTTATTACCGCGCAGGGCCGTCGCTACCAGACCTGACACCTGCTGAGTGGTGAGGCCAAGCTGATAAGCTTTGTCGCGGTCGATACGGATCTGTAGTTCCTGGCGTTCGCTGCCAACGTCGGCGCGCACATCAGTTAAGCCATCAACGTTATCCAGCACATCTACCACACGGTTGGCGATCACTCTGAGCTGATCAGAAGATTCGCCCAGCAGGGTGAGTCTGACCCCACCGCCATTGCCTTCGTTCCAGCGGAAAGACGGTTTAGCCCGGACAAACTTCGGCATATTCTCAAGTATCAGGCGTTTAATTTCGCTTACCGGTACCGGTAAATCATCCTGCAGGGTGATTCCAGATGTTGCCTGGCCTGCTTCGTAATAGGTATACACCTGCTTTATGTAGAATTCTTCCTGATTGTCGTAGAGGTAAGCTTCCATTTTATCAACGGTTTTCTCTACTTCTTCCAGCGTGTAATTTTGGCTGATGTGATAGTTAAGCCAGACCCGGGAGCGGTCATCATTCCCCTCATCATCGCTGGAAATAACGCCCAGCGGAATAGCCGTACTGGCCAGTATGGCTAGTGCGATAACCGAGGTTTTGCCCTGATTATGCATGGCCCAGTTTAAGATTTTGCGATAACGCTTAATATACCCTGCAGGCTTTGCATGGTGAGCGGCAGGCGGCTTAACCTTTGAGGCCAGCAGGGGGATCAGCGTTTGTGCAATCAGCAGTGAGGCAAACAGCGAGATACAAATGGCAATTGCCACGTGCTCCAGAAACACGGTGACATCAA
>JAYZXK010000003.1:0-5201 GCA_036141415.1 Pseudomonadota bacterium | reverse complement strand
AGCTCGGCAAAGCCGCCGCTAACTTTAGGCCCAACCATATCCACACGGTCGAAGGATGCTTGGTTATCTGCCGTAGCAATAACTTGTTTTAATCTTTCGGTTTGCTGGACCTGCGGGCTACTTGGGTTGACTGTTTCATTTCTTGTTCCAGCTTCTTTAGCTGAAGGTTGAGCCGTTACTGGCGCTCGCAGTAAATAATGGTGTTCACTGCCATACTCTTGAATGTTGACCTGGGTAAATCCATTATCTCGGATTTCGTTACGCAAAGCCTCAGTATCCAGAGTTGTCGTGGTTACTTCCAGCAAGGTACCCCCGGTGAAATCTACGCCATAATTCAAGCCGGGTCTGGCAAAAAGCCCGACTGAAAGTAAAGTTAGCACTACGGAAAATAGCAGCGCTTTGCGGCGGACACTAAGAAAGTTGAAATGTCTTAGCTTATCACTCAGACGTGCCAGCGGGGAGGCAAAAGTCATTGGCGAACGGCTATGTCCGGCAATGTGTTGCATGAGTATGCGGGTTAAGGTCACAGCCGTAAACAACGATGACAACAAGCCAATTGCAATGGTAATAGCAAACCCTTTAACCGGCCCACTGCCGAACATAAATAACAGGCATACCGCTATCAGCGTGGTGATATTAGCATCAATAATGGTAGCAAATGCTTTATCAAATCCAAAGCGAATAGCGCTTACCGGTGGCCTGCCTTGCTTACTCTCTTCGCGGATGCGCTCATTGATCAGAATGTTCGCATCCACCGCCATACCCATAGTTAGAATAAGGCCGGCAATACCAGGAAGAGTCAATGTGGCACCAAACACGCTGAGAATACCAAATACCAGCCCCATATTGATACATAACGCCAGGCTCGCAATGGCGCCCCAGCGTCCGTATATAGCCACCATAAATACCAACACCGACAGAGCGCCAGCCACTGAGCTCTGAACACCGGTTTGAATAGCGTCGCTGCCAAGATCTGGCCCAACCGTTCGCTCTTCTACAATCGACAGTGGTACAGGCAATGCCCCCGTACGTAACATTAACGCGACATCATGCGCTTCGCTCAGGCTAAAACTGCCTGTGATCTCGCCACGACCGCCTGGAATAGGTGAATTGATGACCGGAGCGGTAATGACTTTCTCGTCGAGTACTACTGCCAGCACGCGGCCTATATTGTCGCGGGTCATCGCGGCAAATTGTTTTGCACCGGCATTATCCAACTTAAATGTAACCACCGGCAGACCGTTTTCACTGCTCAATACACCGCTGGCATCACTAATATGCTTCCCTTCCAGCGCCACCTTTTGTTCCAGTTGGTAACGCCTGCCTTGTTTGTCCTCACGTATCATTGTGGCAGACGAGGTATCGTTAGCCTGCCAGTGAAAGCGTAACTGTGCGGTAGTGCCCAGCAGTTTTTTCACTCCTGACGGATCGGACACGCCAGGCATTTGCACTAAAATGCCATCTTTGCCTTGCAGGGTTACACTTGGCTCGGTGAGGCCGGTTCCGTTTAGCCGTTGACGTACCACGTCCACACTGCGATTCATCGCATCCTGGATTAGTCGTTGCGCATAGACTTTACTTAGCGACAGCGATACCTTACGGTTGTTCAGGTTAAGGGCAAGGGCTTGTCCAGAATCAGGCTGCCCCGATACCCGATATGCCGCTTCTTTTACCTTGCTAAAATCAGCCGTATCACGCAGGGTAAAACTAACCTCCAGGGCATTGTGCTCACTAATACGGGTATAACGGACCTGGCTTTCTCGTAATTCAGCGAGTAAATCGCTGGCAAAATTATTCAGCTGATGGCTGAGCATGGCGTCTGTATCGGCACTCAGTAATAAATGTGATCCACCCTGTAGATCAAGGCCAAGCGCAAGGGTGGTATTAGCATACCAGTCAGGCAGCTGTTGTTTAATAGTTTGTGGCAGTAGGTTAGGCACAGCACTGAGAAGTCCCAGCACCACAATAAGCCAATACACCACGCCACGAAATGAAAATCGTGTCATTGGAAAATCCTGTAATCAATAATTGTGCGCAGCCATAGAGCGGGCAGCACCGGTTAATCGGCTATCCGCAATCGCTATGGCTATCGGTTGTTAACAATTACAGAATACGGGGAGGAGCTCTCGGCTCGGCTACAGAGACAGCTTGTTGAATCAGCCTGTCAGGCTCAATGCCCGGGCTGTTGTAGGTGGCATCCGTCTCATCACGCTGATGGGTACTAGCCACACATTTGGGATCATCGAGCAAATTAACATTATTTTGCTCGGTGGAGCGCCGCGTTTCTTTAGCGCGAATAGTGGCTGGCCTGGCAATATCGAGTTGTACAGTAAACGGGCTTTGCTCAACAGCGGTAGCGGTATCTCGCGCATTGATGTCTGCCAGTGCAGGGATAAACACCAGGCACAACCAAAACCACGCCACCATAAAGGGCGCACAATACTGCTTAGAGGTTGGTCTTTCGCTAGGTGGTAACAATCTAAGTACTATTAAAGTGTCAGGGTAAAGCCAGTTCCGGTAGTTAATCTGGTGTTGGTTTTAGGCAAAACCAAGCGGTAGAAGCGATAAAAAGAAAAAAGCACACAACGGGTATTCGCCACTGTGTGCTTTTATAGCCTGGGCGGGCTAGCCGCCAGCCAATTAATTAGGGGTAATGGCGTTGTGATAAACGTCTTGTACGTCGTCACAGTCGTTAAGCATTTCCATGAACTTCTCGAACATGGGCATGTCATCTTCGCTGATTTCGACTTCGGTTTGTGGAATAAAGCTGATTTCTTCCGCTTCAAACTCCAGATCAGGCTTAGCGTCGGTTAGCGCAGTTTTTACTTTATAAAACTCAGTGTGTGGCGCGTATACCGAGATTTTTCCGTCTTCGCACTCTACATCCGTTACGTCTACATCGGCTTCCATCAGGATTTCGAGGATTTCGTCTTCGTCGTCACCGGCAAAAATGAAAATCGCCTGATGCTCAAACATGTGCGCTACGGCACCCTGGGCACCAATTTTAGCCCCGGTTTTAGTAAAGCAGTTACGCACATCAGTAATGGTACGGTTGTTGTTGTCGGTAAGGCAGTCCACAATCACCATGCAGTTACCCGGGCCAAAGCCTTCGTAACGGGCCGGCACAAAATCTTCACCTGCGCCACCAGCGGCTTTATCAATGGCTTTTTCGATAACGTGGCTGGGTACCTGATCTTTTTTGGCTTTTTCCATCAGGCGTTTCAGCGACAGGTTGGTATCCGGATCCGGGCCGCCGTTTTTAGCGCATACGTAAATTTCTTTACCGTATTTAGAATAGACTTTGGTTTTGGCGCCAGCCGTTTTGGCCATGGCGTTTTTTCTTACTTCGAATGCTCTTCCCATCTTAGGTATCTCTTGTTGTTTCCAGCTTGGTCGCTACGCACTGCGCTCAGGCTGGCGAATGCATTTATACAGGGCTAATGCCCCGATTTTAACGACTTTTATAATTTAAGGTAAGTGTTCTCTGCCCAAATATTCATGGGACTGCATTTCCTGCAAGCGGCTCAGGCACCGTTTAAACTCAAAATTGAGCATGCCTTCGGTGTAGAGAGCTTCCAGGGCAACTTCTGCCGACATAATAAGCTTAACATGCCGCTCGTAAAACTCATCCACCATGGCAATAAAGCGCCGGGCAACGTCATCATTCCCCTGCCCCATTTGCTTCACGTTAGCCAGCAATACGGTATGGTAACAACGGCTCAGTTCAATGTAATCAGACTGGCTGCGCGGACCTTCACACAGCACTTTAAAGTCGATCATTAATACGCTGTCGGAATCCCGCAGGGTTTGCAGGGTACGATGGTTCACCTCAATGGTTGCATCCTGTTCACCTTCACCGTGAGCCAGTTGAACAAAGTAGTTATTGAGGTTAACCAGCGCCTGCTCATCCAGCGGATAGTGATAGATCTCAGCCTGTTTAAGGGTACGTAACCGGTAATCCACGCCGCTGTCAACGTTCACCACATTACAGTGTTTGTTGATCAGCGCAATGGCTGGCAGGAAGCGCGCACGCTGTAATCCGTTGCGATATAGTTCATCGGGCACGATGTTGGAGGTTGCTACCAGCACAATCCCCTGGGCGAATAACGCTTCCATCAGGGTACCGAGGATCATGGCATCGGTAATGTCTGAGACAAAAAATTCATCAAAGCAAATGATCCGCGTTTCGCTGGCCAGCTTGGCGGCAATACTATCCAGCGGATCCTGCTTACCACCCAACAGTTTGAGCTCTTCATGCACGCGATGCATAAAGCGGTGAAAGTGCACCCGCATTTTGTTTTCAAAGGGCAGGCACTGAAAAAAGGTGTCCACGAGGTAAGTTTTGCCACGGCCAACGCCGCCATAAAAGTAAATACCCTGCACCGGCGATGCGGCCGATTTAGCGCCAAACAACGACTTTAATTTGCTGGCAAAGCCACCTTGTGAAACCGGCTGACTAAGCAAATCTTCATACAAGCGCTGCAGTTCACGCACGGCGTTTTCCTGGGCCGGATCGTGTTTAAAGTCATCGCGGGTCAGGTCTTGCTGATATTTATCCCAAGGCGTCATCGCCTGCTGTTCTCCTGTAGAGACTGATTTGTATACATAAGGCCCGGTAGCAGACCATCAACACTGCACTGACAGGGATAAACACATGAGTGATGTTAACTTGCCAGCACAACTCAGTGCTTTGCCGCACTGACTGGTTGGGCGTCTCAGCCCTGAATGGAATGCTATTATGCCTTAAATTTGCACTAACACCAACGCAACACCGTATAAAGCAACGGATAGTACGATAGATGAAACTCATATGGGCTGCGCAGTGGCCCGAAAAAGGTCTTTTACGACACATTTTGCCACAATATGTCAGCGCAAAGTGTGTTAGCTCTTGCTATAGTCTCAGTTATGCATAGTATGCAGCATACTACGCGTTTACTGTCGAAGTTTGGCAGCGGCAAGCCCTGATAAAACCTGTTGGGACTTTCCGGTTAACAGTTACATTGGAGAAAATAATGGAAGTGGTTATCCCCTTAGCGATGCTGGCAATTGGTTTAATTATTGGTTTTTTTGTTGCCCGGTTTATGTACACCAAAGAAGGGGCAGTGAAAGCCAACGAGGCCGCTGAAAAGGCCATTAAGGAATTGCTATCACAGCAGTCTCAGCACCATATTTTTCAGGTAAAACAATCTATCGAGGCTATT
>JAYZXK010000002.1:0-9334 GCA_036141415.1 Pseudomonadota bacterium | reverse complement strand
GCCATCGTAAGATGAGCTCTTCGGCCGAAGTGATGCTTGAATTATTAAAAGAAAGCTCAGCGGCAGAACTGAATATAGAAAATATAAACGCTATTCTGGAACGGGATGTGTCTCTCTCCTACCTGTTACTGCGATTTATTAATAATCCCACGGTAAACAAACGCAATGAAATCAAATCGCTGAAGCACGCCATGACCTTTATGGGCGAACAGGAAGTGCGCAAATTCATTACCCTGTTGTCTTTGGCTAAATTATCTGACGGTCAGCCCGGGGAAATATTGAGTATGAGTCTGGTACGCGCCCGTTTTTGTGAGCTCATCCTTGTGGCAATGAAAGAGAAACGTCAGCAACACAGTGGTTTTCTTACTGGTATGCTGTCTCTCATCGACACGATAATGGAACAGGAAATGCGTGAACTGGTGAACAAGTTGCCTCTCCCTGAAGAGGTAAGTGCCGCTTTATGCGGTGAGAACAACCACCTCAAACAGTGCTTACAACTAGCCACGGCCTTCGAGCGTGGCCAATGGAGTATGGTAAGGGCGATCAGTACGCGATTTGGGCTGACGCAGAAACAGCTACACGAGATATATACCAATGCTCTGTGCTGGTCGGCAGCTATACAAAACGAAACCCGCCGTTAGCCACTGGCTGGCAAATTATAATGGCGCAAAAATCGCGTTGGTCCGGATGATTTAAAATAACTAAAGATGGATCAAAGATTAACCATCGGTTAAAGTTTACATAGGCCTGTGTTCAGGGCCAAACGTATAATAAGGATAATCATTTTAATGTTCGCATTTATCGCTCGCCAGCCAATTCTAGACCGGGAAAAAGACGTTTTCGGCTATGAGCTGTTGTTCAGGGATGGCAAATCCGGCGCTTACCCAACCCACGATAGCGAAAAAAGCCGCTATATTGCGGAGCATTTTCATACACTGGGCCTGGACGATATCAGCGGCGATAAAACCTCGTTCATCAATTTTCACAGCGATACGCTGATTGCCGGTCTGCCCGCTACGCTTAACCCTGATACAGTGGTGATTGAGCTGTCTGAATACCCGGCTCAACAAGCAGCGTTAGTAGACGCCTGCAAACATGTGAAGCAGCTGGGTTTTAAACTGGCCATTGATGATCCGGCGATGATCAGCGGTCAGCATTCCATATTTCCACTTATCGATATCCTTAAAGTGGATGTGCACAAAGCCAACTACAGTGTGATTGAACAGAATATTCCCCGTTTTTTGCAATCCAGTATTCAACTGGTGGCAGAAAATGTAAACAACCACGACGATTTCGTTGTTTGTCGTGATTTGGGCTTTGACTTATTCCAGGGCTACTTCTTCGCGACGCCGGAAAAAACCGTGCAACGTCAGCTGCCGGCCTCAAAAATGAATCTGGTTGATCTGATGGGCGAAAGCGCCAGTACCCAGTTTAATCTTGAACGAATTAACCAGATTGTCGAACGCGATGCAGCGTTATCATTTTTGCTGCTGAAATTTATTAATAATCCCACCATTAATAAACGCTATAAAATCACCTCGTTAAAACACGCGCTCAACTACATGGGTGAGGTGGAAATTAAGAAATTTATTGCGCTGTTGTCTCTGGCTCACCTGGGCGACGATAAACCCCTCGAGTTGTTGCACATGTCTTTAGTCAGGGCTAAATTCTTCGATCTGCTTGCTCAGGAACGAGGGTTAAACTCCGATCCACCGATCGGCTTTCTAATTGGCCTGTTTTCATTGCTCGATGCATTACTTGATCAGGAAATGTCCGATGTCTTACGCCAGTTACCGCTGACCGACGAAGTGAATGACGCGTTACTGTGTAAATCGGCTGAGTTTAATCATTACATGAAACTGGTTCGTGCCTTTGAAGGGGCGCTGTGGATGAATGTGATCCGTGAATCCAGAGAGCTCAACATCGATCAGAAATACCTGCATAGCTTGTATAATCAGGCCATTGTGTGGGGCAACGGGGTAAGGAAAACTATTTCGTCCTATTTCCCCAAAAAATTGGTTAGCGAAAAATAACATCGCTCAGTGTTCCACAGCGTGCCGGCGCACCTCTGCCAGCAGTTGTGGAAAGAAGATCAGGAAGGTCTCTTCAAACACCGTATAATGTTCTTGCACCTCGTCAATACTGCCATGAAAACTGTGCTGAAATCGAATGCGACTGGCGGTGCGCTCCAGTGCCCTATCTATGCCCTGTAAATGCCTGTAAGTATCCAGCCAGCGATGGGTCAGCATACTCCTGACCATGACCTGCATGCGCTCGGGCATAACGCCGACACGCTGGGCCAGACACTCATAGGTTCGTTGACTGAAAACCGTAAAGCTTTCATCGCTGTATAACGACCAGTGCTTAATCAGAAAATGATCAAATAACACATCCAGCATGATACCTGCAAACCTTCGGCGCCGCGCAGAGACTACACCACGGGCCTCGCGCACGGCACTGTGCGAATCGGTAAATTTATCCACCAAAATATGATTGGCCACACCGGCTCGCACGGCATCAGAATAATGGTCAAGATCAACACCGCGGCGAAAATCGCCTAACAAATTACCGAAACAGGAATCGGCAGTGGGCCGGGCTAAATATAAATGGGCCAGATAGTTCATCAGAAAGGTTACTGCGGCTCAATTTCCCGCACATGTCGCTGCACCGAAATCAACGACCCCACCAACCCCAGCATCACCGACAAAAACAGCATGGTAAGTAGCGCCGAACCGGTTAACCCGGTAATGTGGAAAGACTTGTCGTATAAACTGGCAAATGCCTGAATGCTGCTGTCCATCCACCACAGAATAATGATCACCGCCATCCAGGCGATCACGCCACCCAACAAGCCATACCAAAAGCCGGTGTAGAGGAAGGGCCGGTGAATAAACCCATCGGTAGCCCCCACCAGTTTCATCACCAGGATCTCATCACGCTTGTTAAGGATATTGAGCCGAATGGTATTACCGACAATCAGGATCACGGCAATAAATAACAATACGCCAATGATGGTAACCAGCTCGGTAGCGATTTGCAGAAAACCGTAGAGTCGCTCCAGCCACTCAATGTCCAGCTTACCCATATCCACTTCCCGTTGTTGCTGAAGCTTTTCCAGCAGCATCTGCGCAGCGGTTGGCGCGGTGTGTTTTTCACCGGGTGTCACCAGCACCACATCCGGTAGCGGATTGGCTTCCAGGTATTTTACCGCATCCCCTAAACCAGACAGTTGTTTAAATTCTTCCAGCGCATCATCAGCGGGCACATAAACCACGCGGTCAATCTCCGACCAGGTTTGTAAACGGGTGAGCAACTGTTGCGCCTCTGCAGCGCTGGTCTGGTCTTTGAGAAACAGCGAAATTTCCGCCGCCTGCTCCCAGCCTGCACTGATTTTTTCGGTGTTTTTTACCAGGATATACAGTGTACTGGGCAGGGTGATACTTAACCCCAACACTCCTATAGTCATCAGCGATGCGGCAGGCTGACGCCACAGCTCACCAAGACTACCCAGCGCCTGACGGATATGATTAACAAAAAACATGACAAAGCGTTGAGCAAAATTAATTTTTCGCTCACTGGCGCCCTGGCTACGGCCTTTAAATAAAATACTCATCGCCCTTCCTCGCCGTCAGCTAAGCCATCGGTGATCATTTTGCCGTTTTTAAGCGTCAGGGTGCGATAGCGCATGCGCGCGATCAGGCCTAAATCGTGGGTAGCTATCAGTACCGAAACACCAGCCTGATTAAAATCTTCAAACAGACGGACAATTTCCATGGATAATTTGGGGTCGAGATTACCGGTGGGCTCATCGGCCAGCAGCAAGGGCGGTTTATTAACCACCGCCCGGGCGATACCAACACGTTGTTGCTCACCGCCAGACAGTGTAATAGGTAGATTGCGAGCTTTACTGCGTAACCCCACCATCTCCAGCGCGGCATCTACCCGTTTGGCAATCTCCTTGTGGCCGTATCCTTCAATCACCAGTGGCAGTGCCACATTATCGAAGACGGTTTTGTCCATCAGCAGTTGATGGCTCTGAAAAATCATGCCGATATCGCGACGAATATAAGCAATCTGGCGACGCTTTATCACGTTGAGATCGTGACCGTTTATCAGCACCCGGCCGACGGTGGGCCGTTCCATAATGCTGATCAGTTTAAGCAGCGTACTTTTACCGGCACCGGAATGCCCGGTCAGAAAAGCCATTTCGCCCTGGGCTATGTGAAAGTCGACTTTAGACAGCGCTCGCTGGCCGCCGGGATACGTTTTGCTTACCTGCTCAAATCTGATCATCAAGGATCCTGACTAGTCTGTCTGTTGTTTTTATTAAGGTTAACCAATACCAGATTAACTTTTCTCACCCTCGCTGAACAGCGCATCAATAAATTCGTCGCCGTTAAATCCACGCAGGTCGTCAATACCTTCACCCACCCCGATGTAACGGATGGGAATACCAAATTTATCTGCAATGGCAAAAATCACCCCGCCCTTGGCGGTGCCGTCGAGCTTGGTAAGGGTAATACCGGTTAGACCTACGGCTTCCTTAAACAGTTTCGCCTGGCTAATTGCATTCTGCCCGGTAGCGGCATCAACGGTGAGCATGACTTCATGGGGCGCATCCGGGTTGAGTTTTTTCATTACCCGCACCACCTTTTTCAGTTCTTCCATGAGGTTATCTTTATTTTGTAAGCGACCAGCGGTATCGGCGATTAGAATATCACTGCCTTTGGCCTTAGCCGACTGCAAGGCATCGTACAACACCGAAGCGCTGTCTGAACCGGTAGGCTGAGCGATAACCGGAATATTATTACGCTCACCCCACACTTGTAATTGTTCCACCGCTGCGGCCCGGAAGGTATCACCCGCTGCCAGCATGACTTTTTTGCCCTGCTGCTGATACTGCTTGGCCAGTTTACCAATGGTGGTTGTTTTACCTACCCCGTTAACCCCTACCATCAGAATAACAAAAGGCCCCTGGGCTTTGTCGTGATTGGCAATCACCTCTGGCAGTGGTTGCTGTACGGCAGTAAGCATGGTTCTCAGTTGTTGTTTAAGCAATTCGTAAAGCGCATCGCCGTCTTTCAGTTGTGAATGTTTAGCGCCCTCCACCAGACGGTCGATAATTTTCTGGGTAGTATCCATGCCCACATCGGCAACCAGCAGTTGTGTTTCGAGCTCTTCATACAGGTCATCGTCGATAGCTTTGCCGCGGAACAGACTCACAATGCCACTGCCGAGGTTGGCTTTAGTGCGCGATAAGCTGGCTTTAAGGCGACCAAAAAACGATTTCTTTTCAGTTGCGGCAGATTCTGCAACAGACTGCGTTGCCGGGGTTTGTTCAACCTCAGGTTCTACTTCAGGTGTAACCTGTTCCTGGGCATCGGCTTCTCCTGCTTCAACCACCTGCTCTTGTGAAGTTTTCGGTTCATCGGTTGATACTTCCTCAGCTTCGGATTCTACCTTGTCGATGGGCTGGTCGGCTTCTTCGACGACTTCCGGCTGTGCTTCTTCAACCTGCTCCTGCTCAGGCAGTTCTTTTTCAACAGCGATAGCTTCGTTGCTGTCTGAGGTTTCTTCTTGTGGGGGATTCGTTGCTGGTTCCGGGGTTTTATTTTCATTTTTATTTTTGTTAAACCAGCCAAAGAGTTTAGACATTGTGTTGACAATTCCTTACTGAGAAACCGCTTTGTGCGGTAAACTACTGAATATTAATTTAAGCGTGCTGCTTTGCATCAGCACATAATACCATCGACTGGCATAATGAATCGAGTAGCAAAACCAACCTCACGCCACAACAAAAAAAGTGGCAGCGTACGTATTATCAGCGGCCAGTGGCGCGGTCGCCGATTACCCGTGTTGGATGCTGAAGGGTTACGCCCCAGTACCGACCGTACCCGTGAAACCCTGTTTAACTGGCTTATGGCCCATGTCCAGGGTAGCCGGGTACTCGACGTTTTTGCCGGCTCCGGCGTATTGGGGTTAGAGGCGCTATCCCGCTATGCCAGAGAAACCGTGTTTATTGAGAAACATGCTCCCACGGCCAAACAGTTAAAAGCTAATCTCACTACACTGAAAGCCGGTGCTGAGGTTCACTGTAACGATGCAATGGCGGTATTACCAACCCTAAGCACTCCCTTCGATATTATCTTCGTCGACCCGCCCTTTGGCCATGACTTAGTCAATCCTTGTCTGGCTGCACTCTATAAGCATCAGTTGCTGGCCACAAATGCCCTGATTTATGTTGAGCAGGAAATTAATGGGCCGGCACTCGCCCTGCCTCCGGGCTGTGAGGTAATTAAACAAAAGCAAACCGGCCAGCTGGCTTATTGTCTGCTTGAGTATACCGGCGCTTAAACCGACACTGAAGCTTAAGGGTTTATGTCCAGGCCGATATTGCTGATCCCTTCACTGGCGGCAATGGTTTTAAGTTTTGATACTTTCTGTGTCATTGGCGCTTTGGTGGTTACGGCGTCGAGCAATTCCTGTTGTATAGCTATTTCAAACTGCATCAGTGGATGGGTTTTCACATCGTCTTCCGTAGCTTCGCCGCTGGCCAACAGGTAAGCTTCTACACTGCCCTGGGACAGTTTACTGACAACCACGGCGCCATGGGGATCCACTTTCATAATCAGGTTAATGGCCGACGACATGGCAATGGCAGCGTCCAGCGCAGGATACACTCCAAAAGAGTCGTAATCACTGACATCCGGCGTGGCCTCTTCCACCTTTTCCAGTTGCGTGGCGAAGTTAATCTTGCTCTTCGGGCTGCACAGGGATTCCCAGATAAGATCCAGGCACTTTGACAGGGTATCAGGCTCAGCAAACTCCGTAAGCTCACAGAAAAGCTGATAATTAGGTACCATACGCTGCAGCAGCGCAGCACTGAACGCTACTGCATCAGCGCCTTCCAAAGCCCGCACCTGGGCGAATGTTGAGAGTTTAGTTGTCAAGATAACGCCTGTTGTTCAATCTGAAGCCATATAATATTGGGGCACATATTAACCTACCTGAGAAAAATAAGTACCCACACCGTCTAAAAACATTTGGATAGCAATCATTACCAGGATCATCCCCATCAGGCGCTCCATGGCCGTTAAACCACGCTCACCCAATACCCGGTGAAATGCGCCGGAGAAGAGCAGGATGGTGGCACTCACCAGCCACGAGGCACCAAGGGCCAGCGACCAGTCACCCATGCGATCGGGGCTTTGGTTGGAAAGCAGGATCAGAGCTGCCAGCGTTGACGGTCCGGCAATCAACGGGATAGCCAGCGGTACAATGTAAGGCTCCTCGCCTGCTGCCAGCCCGAGTGGACTGCCTCCGGCTTTGGGAAAGATCATCTTAAGGGCGATCAGAAACAAGATAATCCCGCCGGCAATACTAACGGTTTCCTGCTTCACGTTCAGAAAGTCCAGCACCGCCTGACCGCTAAACAGAAATACATACAAAATAATCAGGGCAAATAATAATTCACGTATCAGTACGATGCGTCGGCGCTTTGGCTCGATCATCTTCAGCACAGACATGAATATGGGCAGGTTGCCGAGCGGATCCATAATTAAGAACAGCATGACGGCTGCCGACCAGGTATCCATAATGGTTTGTCTCCCATCAAAACACAGGCAATATTTACCTATATTTAAAGTTTATTTCACAAATTACGCTTTTTGCGCTTTACTCTTTGTACCGCTTTCACTATGCAGGTTGCATTTATGAGTTTAATGACAGTCCAGGAGGTTGCGGATTTTCTCGATGTACAGGAAATTCGCGTTGAGCGTCTACAACGTGAGAGTTTGCTCGTTGCAAAAGAGACAGACGGTAACGGCAATCCCTTGTTCGACTCTGTTGAAGTAGAAAAATACAAAACCTTAGCAGAACGACTCGGCGGCCTGTGACCACCGAGTAACCACTTTCACCTACTGGCCGATAAACGCAGCCAGGGTTCTGATGCCGGCCGCTGTGGCGCCTGCCGGCATTTCGCTATTGGCACTGCCGTGATAGGCAGCAGCCAGGTCCAGATGCAACCAACTGTCTGTTGGGCTGACAAAGCGCGATAAAAAGCCAGCCGCATTCGACGCCCCCCCCGCACCGCCACCTTTCTGCGGGCGACTATTCGCCGTATCAGCAAAAGCAGACGGGCACTTCTCCTGATGCCACATTTGTAATGGTAATGGCCAGAACAGTTCCTGCTGGGCCTGCGCTTCACTTAAAAACGACTGGCTAAGCACCGGGTTGAGGCTGAATACCGCGTGGTAATCATATCCCAACGCCACCGTAGCAGCGCCGGTCAATGTCGCCGCATCGATGATACAGGCAGCTGCTGATTCTGAAGCCGCAATCAGGCCATCAGCAAGTACCAGGCGACCTTCGGCATCGGTATTAACAATCTCCACACTCACGCCGTTTTTATAGGTCAGTACGTCACCCAGCTTGTAAGCATGGCCGCTGACCAGGTTTTCAGCGCAGCATAAAAACAGCTTCACCCGTTTATTGAGCCCCTGCATAATAGCCAGTCCCAGTGCACCGGTAACAGTTGCCGCACCGCCCATGTCGCATTTCATATCCAGCATCCCTTCGCTGGATTTCAGGCTATAGCCACCACTATCGAAGGTAATGCCTTTGCCAACCAGCGCAAACGCCACCGGCGCCTCAGGATCGCCACCTGGGTTATAATCCAGCTCCAGCATAGCCGGAGGACGTTCACTGCCGCGTCCGACATTGTAGATCCCGGCCCAGCCTTCAGCCGCGAGCTGTTCACCGCTCACTACCCGGTAGGTTACCGCATCACCGTTTAGTGATTGCAGCCAGTCAGCACTTTCCTGCGCCAGACCAACCGGCGAAAGCTGTTCAGGCGTGTCGTTGGTCAGCTTACGGGTAAACATCATCGCCGTCACCTGGCGCTCAGCTTCAGCTCGCTCAGCGTTATCGCACAAGGTAACTTCACCGGGGTTACGCGCCTTGGAAAAACTCATTACAAAGGTGGCCTGGTCAATAACCGACCACTCGCCGCTAAGCGTGACTGACGGGATCCCGAGATTGTCTATTTGTCTTGCCGCTTTACGAATGCTGCGCAGACGGTCTGCGTCATCCTTAATGTGGATGGTGATGTCGTTGCCGGTAAGACTTACCAACGCCTTGTCTCCCCAATGAGCCGGGGCCGGGTTGCTCGTGATCTTCACTTTCATGTCAGTCATAATGCTCCTTACTATTATTGTCAGGTTTATCTATGCAGTTTACTTCACCTTTGTTGCGCGGCACACTCCTGAAGCGCTATAAACGATTTTTTGCCGATATATTACTCGACTCTGGCGAGCAGATCACAGCTCACTGCCCG
>JAYZXK010000001.1:0-3963 GCA_036141415.1 Pseudomonadota bacterium | reverse complement strand
ACTCAGGGTTAGAAAATACAAAATCAGTAGAAGTCAGCGCAAAGATTGGTTTTTCTATGGGGTTAAACTGTGGCCGCCTCAGATACGCACTGACCATGTTTATGCACCACATACCCTAACACCCCGCCGAAAATATCCATTAGCGCATGCAAGGCAATCACCACCCCCAGCGACTCGGTAAACACATAGATAATGCCTAACACCAAACCAATAACGCCGGTTCGCAGCACATTGGCCCAGCCCTGATAGAGATGGCACAAACCAAATAAAAAGCTACCCAGCACCAGACTCACCCACACGCCCAGAGGCTCAGCAAACACCGCCAGAAAGAAGCCCCGAAATAACAGCTCCTCGCAAATACCGGCCGACATCGACACCCCACCCGTAAACCAATACAACTCACGCTTATTCGCTGGCATCAACCAACTGTGGGTTTGCATGGCATCAAAGAGCTGTTGATACTGCGGTGTACCGGGCCGAATACTGCGAATATGCCAGCACACATAAGCCAGGCCCATCATTACTAGTGCCGCGCCAGCCCAGTTAGCCCAACTGTTTTGCCAGGTAAGCCCCAGACTCTCTGCCGACATAATGTTGAACGGCAGCAGCATGAGTAAAACACTGGCTGGCAGCCACAAAAAACCAATGGTTTCTTTATACATGGCTAGTTTAGTTTTGCGCCCTGCGATAACCGCCTGTTTATTTTTATCCGCTTCCCACAAGCTGTATAACACCATGCCGGCCATCATCGCCAATACCAGCCACTCGCCTGAATGTAATGTCATCTTATTTGCCCTCTCTGCACTAAAACCTGACTGAATCCAGCTTAAAGAGTGGCAATTGATAAATAAATATATTAAAAATTGCAGTTATTTATACTTTTAGTTTATACAATGATTAATCCTAGAGATCTCGCCATATTCTGTAAGGTTGCTGAGACGGGCAATATGTCTCGCGTGGCCGAGTCAGAAGCCAAAACCGTAATGGCTATCAGCAAACAAATTGCCAGGCTGGAAGCACAGCTTGGCCAGGCGTTGTTTATTCGCTCCCGACGACAGTTGCTATTAACCGAGTTTGGCAAAGCGTTTAAACACAAAAGCGAGGCTTTACTGGAACACCACCAGGCATTGATGCAATGGAGCCACACCAAAGCCACGGTAGTCAGCGGCGAGCTAAGAGTGCTGTGCCAGAGCAATGAGGTAGTCACTGAAACTCTGGTGCCCTGGATGGCAGAATTTACTGCCCAATACCCCGAACTCACCCTGTCGCTGGATGTAAAAGAATCACTCATCAATATTCGCGATGACGACTATGACGTGTTCTGGTCGGTAGGAGATTACCTGGGCGACAGATACCCGGGGTTAAAACGCCGCTCCATCTGGAAAACCCGATACGGAGTATTTGCCTCACCGGCCTATCTGAAAGCTCATGGCAGGCCCAACCACCCGGACCAATTAGCAGAGCACAAAGTAATCGGCTATCTATACAACCAACCGAGCAACGTACTGGTGCTGCAAGACAGTAACGGCGAGCACATTTACGCCACACCTCACTGCCAGATAAAAACCGTTGCAGGCATTGTAGAACTGGCCGAAGCAGGATTAGGACTGATTAACGCGCCGGTGGAATCCGG
Organism: Pseudomonadota bacterium; assembly: GCA_036141415.1. Lineage (GTDB taxonomy): Bacteria > Pseudomonadota > Gammaproteobacteria > Enterobacterales > Alteromonadaceae > Alteromonas. Next base: position 2,330 of record JAYZXK010000001.1, on the reverse strand, counting down.
CCACATTCAGCGGCTGTTACAACAGCACAAACTATCCCCGGTGCTGCAGGACTATTGGTGGCAGGATGCCGAGGTTTACGCCTACTACCACCCATCAACACCTACACAGGCAAAGGTACGGGTATTCCTGGATTTCTTTTTGGCTAAACGCAAAGAGTGGCAATTTTGAGAATTTCAGGATAAAAATACCCGCAAACTAGCCTTGCGGGACACGTTACAGGTCTTGACTCAAATAGGCCAGGGCGGTTTCAAACGCAGATTTCTGAAAACCTTTTAAACCGGTCTCGCTGAATTCTATAAACACGCGACTTTCTTTTAATGCCGTTTTGATTTCGGTGGGCGGCATCACGATAACCTGCACCCCGTTTAGCAACTCCAGCGCCGCCTCTAATTTAAAGCCAATAGCGCCACCAGCAAACTTGCCCTTCATCGGGCGCTGGCGGATAACGATGGTTTCGATTTTATAATCCTGCACTAGTTGGGCGAAGGATTTCTGAAAATACTTAAGCTCATGAGCGGTAGCGGCTTTCTGTAAGCTCAATTTACGGGTACGGCAGTCAGGAAGCTGAATCAGACCATTTTCCAGATTCATCAGGGCAATGTTGGCATCATTTCCCGCCAGATCTACACCACATACACGCATTACAAAACTCCACTTAAAATATCAGCCTGGATTATATAGGATTTAGCACTGCTGCGGGCTGGTTTTTCTGTTCATAAAACACTTCCCTTCCAAGGATTTTATCTATCTGGAAGGTGTTAGGTAAATCAGTGAGGATTCACTTTTCCGTAGATAGCTGTGTAATATCAAGTTACTGTATTGCAGGGCAGAAGGAAGGACGCTTAAAGTAGTGAAAGGTACAATTCAACATTACAGTGACAAAGCCAGCCATTATTATTCGCTATATAATTCCGTAGAAGCGGAGAATGTGCATAACGAATGGAAGGCGTTTCTCAAAACCACATCACCAGGTAAAGCATTAGATGTGGGCGCAGGCAGCGACAGAGACGCAAACTGGCTGGCACAACAAGGATGGCAAGTAGTTGCAGTCGAACCCGCGGATGAATTAAGAAAACTCGCGGCAAGTTCCTCCCATAAAAATGTAATCTGGAGCAACTCGAGTTTACCCTACCTTTCAGAGCTTTCTCACCAAGAAGAAGCTTTTAAACTAATCCTGTTGTCTGCGGTTTGGATGCACATACCAATAAACGAAAGACCAGCCGCACTAAAAAGATTATCTGAACTTCTTTCTCAAAACGGTTACATGTATATAAGCCTTCGCTTTGGCCCTAGCGACGAAAGCCGCCCAATGTACCCTGTGAGTTATAACGAGCTGCAGACGCTAGCTAGAGAATGTGGACTTACAACCCGAAACCTCAACTCAATACCAAGCAAAGATAGACTCAGCCGTCAGGAGGTTGAGTGGGTAACTGTAGAATTAGCGCGTGAAGTAAAGGCATGACAGCGACAAACTATCTCATTACGGGTAGAGATAAACATTATCTTCTACACGAAATCCGCAACGCCCTTAAAACAGCAACCAACATTGAAATTGCAGTTTCCTTTATTCGCAACTCCGGTTTGAGTCTTATTATTCAAGACATTGAAGACGCAATGGCTTCTTCAGAGAGAAAAGTGAAACTGTCACTGCTCACCTCTGACTACATGAATATTACTGAGCCACAGGCGTTAAAACGATTGATGCTGCTTAAAGAAAGAGGGGCTGACATTCGTATTTTTGAGAGTAAACAAGCCACCAGCTTTCATTTGAAATCCTATATCTTTGTAAGAAATGACGGCGAAAATCTAGCCACTGCTTGTGCATTTGTTGGCTCTAGCAATATTAGTAAAACAGCGCTGACCGACGGTATAGAGTGGAATTACCGCATTAACTATCCCAATGACAAGGATCTCGAAGCCATTGCCCGTATTGAAGAAATACGAGAGCAGTACAGTTATTTACTTACGTTACCGCAGGTAAAGCAATTAACTTTCGACTGGATTGCTGATTACGAAATACGCTATATCGCAGCAAGAAAAGTAACACCAATGTATTCATCGGCTTCACTCCCCAATGAAACAGAACATGAAAAACCAACGCCTAAAGAACACCAGTCAGCAGCGCTAGAGGCCCTTCAACAGGCTCGTGATTCAGGCATAACAAAAGGTTTAGTTGTTCTCGCTACAGGTATGGGTAAAACCTATTTAGCAGGCTTCGATGTTGCACAGTTTAACGCGAAGAAAGTACTGTTTGTTGCCCATAGAGAAGAGATCCTGCTTCAAGCAGAAGCAAGCTTTCTTAAAATCCTGCCCAACAAAAAAGTAGGCA